>NZ_AKJB01000003.1:0-143278 GCF_000282555.1 Pseudomonas sp. GM102
CGGTCTTGCTCATGGCAAGGCCGACGATCGTGCCCACCACCAGGCCGAGCACGATGCACCCCAACCCGCCAGTGACGACGGTGATGCCGGTGGCCGCCACCACGGCGGCGGTGGCCAGCGCGGTGATCGCGATGTTGGCCGCGACCTCGAGCACACCGCCGAGGATGTCGGCCATCATCGAGGTGTGATCGAGCGCGTCGCCCAGTCGGGCGGCCCAGAGTGCATCAGACATGCAGGGTGCTCATCAGGCCGGAACGTCGAACAACAGCGAACTCTTGATGGTCGCCCAATGCGCGGCTTCGGCATCGCCAAGTTTCTCGGCTTTCACGTAGCTCAGGGCAAGCATTTTGCGGGTGCCGGGCAACACCAGTGCCAACTGATATTGGAAGACTTTGTCGTTGCCCTTGTTGAACTGGCTGCGCAACTCGATGCCTTCGACTTCCTGGCTGGCGCCCAGACGCACGACGACGCCCGGTTGAAAACGCAAGTCTTGCACCTGTTTTTCCAGACGCTTGAGCTGGTCGTCGAAGTTGCTTTGCAAGGTTTCGCCCTCGGCCAGCAAGCTGCGGCTGACAATCAGCGAAGTGCCCAGTTCAGGGAACTTGAGGATGTTGATCGACGCGTCTTGCAGTTCGCCTGCCGGCAGTTGGAACTGGAATTCATTGATTCGGTAAGTCATGGAACACAGATCTCGTGATTAGCCCTTGGGCTTGGGAAACGCGGCGTTAATGTTGGCGTCGATGCTGGCCTTGACGCCCTGACCATCAGGCGTGGCGCCAGCGCCGCCGCCGTTGTTCAGGTGCAGCACGCCGCCGGTGTTGATCTCGGCATCACCGCTGGCATAGAAACTGATTTGCACGCCGGTCAGGTTGATCTGGCCGCTGGCATTGAGCTCCAGGATGCTTTCACCACAAACCAGCCGCAGGTTCTCGCCCACTTCAATGACGTAGCTCTGGCTGATGCTGTCGGTCTTGCGCTGGCCCACCGAAAGAATGTCTTCCTGTTTGACGATACGCAGGCGGTTGTTGCCGATGGTCACCGTCTCGTTATGCCCAATGCTCTTGTTGCGGTCGTGGCCCACCGAGTGGCTTTCATCCACCTCGACCACGATGTCCTGATTGCGCTCGGCATGGATGTACAGCTGCTCGGCGCCTTTCTTGTCTTCCATGCGGATTTCGTTGAAGTTCGCCGGTGTGCCGCCCTTGCTCGAACGGCTTTTCATGCCGCTTTGGGTGGCGTTTTCCGGCAAGTCGTAAGGCACGGTTTGTTCGGCGTTGTAGACGCGGCCAGTGATGATCGGCCGGTCCGGGTCGCCTTCGAGGAAGCTGACGATCACTTCCTGGCCGATCCGCGGGATCTGCATCGAGCCCCAGTTTTTACCGGCCCAGGATTGCGACACGCGAATCCAGCACGAACTGTTTTCGTTGGACTGGTCGTGGCGGTCCCAATAGAAATGCACCTTCACCCGGCCGAACTGGTCGGTCCAGATTTCCTCGCCCTTGGGGCCAACCACCAGTGCGGTCTGCGGGCCTTTGACGATAGGGCGGTGGGTGTTGGGCAGGGGACGGTAGCTTTGTTGCGCGTCGATGCAGGTCAGGCTGCTTTCGAACTGCGCCGAAGCGCCAGCGCCGCCGGTTTCCCCGCTTTCCTGGGCGACGTAGTAACGGGCGCCGACGATCAGGTATTCGCGGTTCTGGTCCTGGCGGCTGAAGCCCGTGAGGCTGAACAAATGTCCCGACCCCAGGCCCCGGGCGTTGCCGGCGAACTCGACCTGTTCGTGCAGGGTCTGCAAGGCTTCGATGCGGGTGCGGGCGTAATGTTCGCCGTCTGCGCTTTGCACATAAGTGCCGGGATAGTCGTACAGCGGATAGTCGCCGGCGGTGTGCGGACGAGGCATGGCCGAGCGCACGTCAATTCGCGCGCTGGGGCGCTGGAAGTCATAGTCGTTAAGTTCCAGCGAACCCGGCTGGACTTCCTGGGCCAGGCGCCAGTCGTGAATGTGATCGCGTTCGCGCTGCTGTTCATTCTTGGGGTAGTAGGGCACCGAAGCGTAGCCGGGCACGCTGGTGTGGGCGCCATAGGCATCGGCCAGCACCAGCACATGACGACCCTGTTCATGGCGGAAGAAGTAGTAGATCCCTTCCTGCTCCATCAGGCGGCTGACGAAATCAAAGCTGGTTTCGCGATACTGCACGCAGTATTCCCACTCGCGATAGGGCCGGCTCAGGGCATCTTCGAAGTCGGAAAAACCCAGGTCGCGAAAAACCTGCTTGATGATCTGCGGGATGGTCAGGTTCTGGAAAATCCGGCAATCGGAGGTGCGGGTCAGCAGCCAAAGCCAAGGCCGCAGCGTGGCCTGGTAGCTGGCGAACTGACCCTGGTCGACGTTCTGGCTGCAACGGGCAACGATGCCATGGAAATAGCGCTCGCCACCGCCGTCCAGTTGCAGGCTCAGGCACATGGGTTTGCCCAGCAACTGGTTGAGGTCGATGGCGTTGTCCAGCGAGTGCAGTTGCAGCTCATAGTTGAACAGCCGCCCCAGCTCTTCGCCGCCGCCCATGTCCTTGAGCAACAGCACATCCGGCCCCAGGGGGCTGGTGATTTTTGCCAGGCGTGAGAGTTGCTTGAATAGCATCAGTTATCCCGTAAACGTTGTAATCGCCGCGCCGCTTTCTCCCTGCCGGAACCGGATCAAATGTGGGAGCTGGCTTGCCTGCGATAGCGGTATATCAGTCGACATCAATGCTGAATGTCACACCGCAATCGCAGGCAAGCCAGCTCCCACACTGACCGCATTCCTCCAGGGGCTATGCGGCGTCGCTGAAGTCGTAGTGCAATTCGTTATCCCGGGCGCTGATCCGCACGCCTGCCAGCGCTTTGCCTTCGAGCATGCGGGTGAGGAACTCGCGGCTCATGTCCGGCAACAGGCTGTTGGTCAGGATGGTGTCGATCATCCGCCCACCGCTTTCGGTTTCGGTGCAACGGGAGACGATCAGGTCGATCACCGCGTCGTCGTAATCGAAGGCCACTTTGTGGGTGTTCTCCACGCGCTTTTTGATGCGGTTGAGTTGCAGGCGGGTAATGGCCTTGAGCATCTCGTCGCTGAGCGGGTAGTACGGAATGGTCACCAAGCGGCCCAACAATGCCGGCGGGAAAATCTCCAGCAGCGGCTGGCGCAGGGCCTTGGCGATCTCTTCGGGCTCGGGCACGCTTTGCGGGTCTTTGCAGACCTGGGCAATCAACTCGGTGCCAGCGTTGGTGGTCAGCAGGATCAAGGTGTTCTTGAAGTCGATCACCCGGCCTTCGCCGTCCTCCATCACGCCTTTGTCGAAGACCTGGAAGAAAATCTCGTGCACGTCCGGGTGGGCTTTTTCCACCTCGTCCAGCAGCACCACGCTGTAGGGTTTGCGCCGCACGGCTTCGGTCAGCACGCCGCCTTCGCCATAGCCAACGTAGCCCGGTGGCGCGCCCTTGAGGGTGGACACGGTGTGGGCTTCCTGGAATTCACTCATGTTGATGGTGATGACGTTCTGCTCACCGCCGTACATGGCTTCGGCCAGCGCCAGGGCGGTTTCGGTCTTGCCCACGCCGGAAGTGCCCGCGAGCATGAACACGCCAATCGGCTTGCTCGGGTTGTCGAGGCCGGCGCGGGAGGTCTGGATGCGTTTGGCGATCATCTGCAGGGCATGGTCCTGGCCGATGATGCGTTTCTTCAGGTGCTGGTCGAGGTTGAGCACCGTTTCCAGTTCGTTACGGGCCATGCGGCCCACCGGAATACCCGTCCAGTCGGCAACCACCGAGGCCACGGCCTGGTAATCCACGGTCGGCAGGATCAACGGGGTTTCGCCTTGCAGGGCGCTGAGGCGCTGTTGCAGGTCCACCAGTTTCTCGCGCAGGACGTGGCTGTCTTCGGTGCCAACGTCGCGGTCTACCACGCCGACGCTTTCGCGCAGGGTGGCGCGGGTGGCGAGCAATTCGTCCACCAGGGTTTTCTCTTCGGCCCAGCGGCTTTCCAGTTCGGCCAGGCGTTCGCGCTCGGCGGCCAGCAGGTTTTCGCTGTTGCTCTGGCGGGCGCCGATGACGATGCCGATGGCGTGCTCGCGGGCGATGATTTGCAGTTCGGTTTCCAGCGCCTCGATGCGGCGACGGCTGTCGTCCACTTCGGCCGGCACGGCGTGCAGGCTGATGGCGACCCGGGCGCAAGCGGTGTCCAGCAGGCTCACGGATTTGTCCGGCAACTGGCGCGCCGGGATATAGCGATGGGACAGCTTGACCGAGGCTTCCAGGGCTTCGTCAAGGATCTGCACCTGATGGTGTTTCTCCATGGTCGAGGCCACGCCGCGCATCATCAACAGCGCCTTGTCTTCGGACGGTTCGGCGACTTGCACCACCTGGAAGCGACGGGTCAGGGCCGGGTCTTTCTCGATGTGCTTCTTGTACTCGGCCCAGGTCGTGGCCGCCACGGTGCGCAGGGTGCCTCGGGCCAAGGCGGGTTTGAGCAGGTTGGCCGCGTCCCCGGTACCGGCGGCGCCACCGGCACCGACCAGCGTGTGGGCTTCGTCGATAAACAGGATGATCGGTTTTGGCGAGGCCTGAACGTCTTCGATGACCTGGCGCAGGCGCTGTTCGAATTCACCTTTCATGCTTGCGCCGGCCTGCAACAGGCCAACGTCGAGGCTGCGCAATTCCACATCCTTGAGCGCCGGCGGCACGTCACCGGCGACGATGCGCAGGGCAAAACCTTCGACCACGGCGGTTTTACCGACGCCGGCTTCACCGGTCAGAATCGGGTTGTTCTGCCGACGGCGCATGAGGATGTCCACCAGTTGGCGGATCTCTTCGTCACGCCCGACAATCGGGTCAAGCTTGCCGCTGCGAGCCTGCTCGGTGAGGTCGACGGTAAAACGCTTGAGCGCTTCCTGCTTGCCCATGGCGCTGGGGGCCATGGCGCCGCTGGCTTCGCCAGGCACGCTGCCGGCGTTGAAACCATCACTGGCGCTGAGCGCATTTTCCGGCGAGTCACCGACGTATTCATCAAAACGCTCGCTCAGGGCCTCGGCCTTGATCTTGTCAAACTCTGCCGACAGCCCCAGTAGCCCATGGCGCAGGCTCGGCGTCTTGAGGATGCCCAGCACCAGGTAACCGGTACGCACCTGGCTTTCGCCGAACATCAGGCTGCCGTAGACCCAGCCACGCTCCACGGCTTCTTCCACATGGGAGGACAAGTCAGTGATTGAAGTCGAGCCCCGTGGCAAACGGTCCAGGGCGTCGGTCAGGTCCCGGGCCAGGCGCGCCGGCTCGATATTGAACTGGCGGATGAGGCGGTGCAGGTCCGAGTCCTGCAATTGCAGCAACTGATGAAACCAGTGGGCCAGTTCCACATAAGGGTTACCGCGCAACTTGCAGAACACGGTGGCGGCTTCGATGGCTTTGTAGGCCACGCTGTTGAGTTTGCCGAACAACGCGGCGCGACTGATTTCACCCATGCTCTTGGCTCCTTGAGGTGTGTGAGGTGTTGGCCTGCTCGGCGTAATGCCGGGCCAGTATTAAGTCCTTGGCATCTTTTTCGGGCTTGCCCAGCCAGGTATTGAAACCCAGGCGGAACTGGCGATTGAGTTGCAGCGCCGGTACTTCGGGCTGTTTCAGAACCAGGTTCAGGTCCCAGTCCAGTTCATGGCCCAGGTATTCGGCTACCCAGGCCACCAGCTCATTGAAGGGTTGGCTACCGGGCAGCATGCTCATGTAGTCATCCAGCTTGAGTGGCCCCAGGCGAATGCGGAATTTGTGCTGGCGATCCCAGACGTAACGGCCCAGGCAAAAATCCACGCCCAATCGATGAGCGCTGGCGCCCACGCGGCTGCGTTCCGGCAGTTCCAGCCATTGGCCGACGTACTCTTCGATCTCCACCGGCAGGCCGAAGTACTCGCTGAGAATGGCCTTCAAACCATCCGGGTAGCGGGTTTGTGCCGACAGATGACCGCTGTAGTGCAACTTCGCCGTATCAGGGATCAGCCCTTGTTTGAGCAGGCTCGGCATGCCCCGGCCGCTCAGTGCTGCCAGGCGTGCCGACCAGTAGTCATCGTCCGGGCGGTCATGGCTGACCGTCGGCCGCGCTTCGGCCCAGGCCCGGTAAAACAGGCTCAGCAGACGGTGATGGAACACATCCAGGAAGCGTTTACTGGTGCTGTCGGCGTTGTTGCGCTGGCGTTCGCGCACATATTCGGTGAGGTGCAGCGGCAATGGGCCGTTGGGGCCGCCGAGGCCGAAAAAGAACTGCTCCAGGCGCGCCGGCGCACCGTCGACGCCCGGCTGTACCGACGCCAGGGTCGCCGGGGCGAAGGTGCAATCGGCTTGTTGCCCAAGGCGCAGCGGATCATCGGCCAGACGCAACGAATGGCCCAGGCGCGGCAGTTCAGGCGATTCGCACTCGATGCGCCGCAACGCCTGGAAGAAGTCGTATTCCCAGGGCTCCTGGTGCATCGCGTCCAGAGTACTCACAGGGTCGGACGGCGTCCTGGCTTGGCTTTCCATCGCATGATCTCGCCGCGTTCGGTGGTACGGATCACCGTCTCGGTAAAACTGTTGATCGACACGTAGCGTGCCAGGAAGCGTTCGAACACTGCACCGAGCAAGAAGACCCCAGTGCCGCGAAACGCGTTTTCATCGAATTCCAGGGTGATCTCCAGGCCACGACCAAACACGATCGGGCCGGGCATCGGCAGGCGTCGGGTGCAGGCCTTGCTGCTGACTTCGCGCAGGCCTTCGATCTGCAATTGCAGCGCCGCGTCGTTGCTATCGCCATACAGGCGCAGCAGTTCGCGCAGGGCGGCGGCGCCCTGGCCTTGCTCGCTGAGGGACAAGTAATTCAGCGAGAGCTGGCTGATCAACCGCCAGGCCTTGGCATCGTGGGCATGGCTGGCGCGTGGACGGCTCGGGCCTGCCACGCAGCGCACCGCCGCGACAGGTGCGCTGTCGGCCAGGGTGAAGTCGGTCTTGCTGTTGCCCACACTCATGAACAGCGGCAGGTCGCGGTTGGTGCACAACGCTGTTACGCCCAGTTGGCGCAAGTCGTGACGATAAGGCGCCTGCTGGCTGTCCACCAGGCTGACGAAGGTTTCGCTGCCGATGTAAGTCGAGCGCGGGCCGTTACGCCGCTGGCCGCTGGACAGCACGCGGGGTTCGCGCCGCACCGTGTACCAGGCCTGGTCGCGACCGTAGCGAGACGGATCGCGTACCGCATAGAACGGCAAAAAAGGCTGCTCCGACCCGGTGCCGTGGCCGGTGAGGGTGGTCAGGGAATGAATCTCGAAATCCATCGGCCGGGTGCGGTCGGCGATCACATGGTGTTCATTGACCCGTTCCGACAAGTGAATGCGATCCAGGCGCTTGGGAAACAGGTTGATGGCCGGGGTGCAGAATGGCAGGAACTGCGCGGCTCCGACGCTGCCTTCCAGGCTCGGATCGTGACGGTCGAACAGCACGATCAATTCCAGTTCCTGGCCGTCGCAGCGTTTGACCGCCCGGCTCAATTGGGTGAAGTCGACAAACAGAAAACGGTGGGGCAGGGCGAAGTATTCCTGCAACAGGCGATAGCCCTGGAAGGCCCGCGAGACCACTGGCAGCGCGGCGTCGGTATCGTCGAATCCCTGGGAGCGCAGTGCGTCCTGCGGCAGGCGCTCCACCCAGTTACCGCCGGGCTGACGGGCGAACACGGCGCAGACGTTACCCAGCAGCTGTTCGTAGAGGCGGAAGGGCTGCTCGTCTGCTCCGTTGAGGTACAGCGGCAGGTTGTCCAGGGCCAGACTGTTGAACGGTAGTTCGGCGCCGGTGCGCAGGGTCAGGCGCAGGCCGGCCTTGGCCTTGGGTTCACTGGCGGCCAGGCGCCCGAGCATGGCGGACGGGTTGCCGAAGTACTCGGCCTGGCTGACTTGCAACGGCCACAACGTCACCGCGTGGGCGGTGCGGTACTCGCAGCAGGTTTGGGTTTCGCGGCCCAGGGCGGCGCGCAGGACCGTGTCCCGGGGCAGCGGGAAGCCACTGCTCAGCGAGCCTTCATCGGGGTCGGCCTGCAATTGCACCACGGTCATCGACGGTGTCGGCGCCAGGTAATGGGGGTACGCGATTTCCAGCAGGTTGTGGGTGAAGGTCGGGTATTCGGCATCGAGCTTGAGTTGTACCCGCGCCGTCAGATAAGCAAAACCTTCCAGCAAGCGCTCGACGTACGGGTCGGCGCAGTCCATGCCGGACAACGTCAGCCGACTGGCGATTTTCGGGTATTCCTGGGCGAACTCCGCCGCGCTTTCGCGCACGTGGTGCAATTCCTGGTTGTACAGTTCCAGCAGGCGCGGGTTCATGAGCGTCTCCGCTGTTCGGCGTTGATCACTCGCACATGGCCGGATTCCAGGTCCAGGTCGGTCTGCAGCATCAGGCGCAGCGGCACTGGCTGCGCCCAGAGATCGCCTTCGATCTCGAAACTCAGGGCGTTGTGGTTCATCTCGGCGGATGCCCGGGCCCGCACGCGCAAGGTGTTACGCAGAATCCGCGGTTCGAAGGTGGCGATGGCCTGGTGGATCAGCGCTTCAAGCGCCGCGATATCGACGTTCGACGCACTGTTGCCGGCCAGCGCCGGCAGCCCGAAGTTGACCACCGACGTGCCGGCCGGGGTGTGCAACGTCGCATCGGCGCTGAGCAACGAAGTGGTGTTGAGCAGCCACGCCAGGTCACGCAGCACCGAAGCTTTCAGTTGGGTCAGGGAGAGCACGCGCTTGTCGGCGCTTTCCTTGAGGTTGCTCGGGTCGTCGTCGGTCAACCGGTCCAGCAGGGACGGTTGCAGGCGATCGCGGGTGGCGATTTCGGTTACCACGAGAAATGCGCCACGAAACTTTTCTGGTCCATGACGCCGGTCATGCAGCCAGCACTATGAGCGACTTTCGACACTTCCATGGGCTGGCCCTTGATTTGGCGGATGGCCTGATACCGAGCGTCACAATCACGGCTCGGAGGGGGCTCGGGCGTGGAGTGCTCCACGATAATGATTTGGGCGTTGTTGAAGGTTTCGACCCGTGGCTGCCCCTTGCGGTCGACGCTCAGAAAACACGGCCACGGCATGTCCAGTTTCAAGAGGCTTTGGTCCTGTTTGCGTAACGCACATTGCTGATCGTGGTTTTCCAGAGTCAATGTTTGTCCGGCAAAAATGACTTGGTTGCTGGGTGCCGCGAGTTGCTTTTGTTCGGCCCAGGCATTAGCGCTCAACAGGAGGCCGCTAGTGAGCAGAATCAACAGGGTTCGCTTAGTCATTTCAACCCTCAAAGCCAACCTGTCATGAGTGATACGCAAAATCGTGGGCGATTGCATGTGAAGTCGCTTACCAAGTGAAAAGCGCTGTGTAGTCTTTCTGATCACCTGCACCGCGCACGCAACTGGCACTGCGTGCGACGATCGAAGGTTCGAGCTGGCCGTTGATTTGACGAATGGCGCGGTACTCGGACCGGCATTCACGACTGTTCGCGGGGTCAACGTTCACATGCAGCACGATCACGATCGGTACGTTGTTGAAGGATTCAATGTGAGCCTTGCCCTGTCGGTCGACCGCAAACTGGCAAGGCCATGGCATTTCGAGGGCTAGCATGCTCTGATCTGGTTGACGCAACATGCATTGCTGCTGGTCGTTCTCCAGCATCAATCGTTGTCCGCCCAAGGTGACGACTTGATCCTCGGAAGCTGGAGTAGTTTGCTGGCCGGCGCACGCCCACAGGCTCGACAACACGCAGCACAAGGCCGCCAGGTTTCGGCTGGATTTGATCATGTCAGCTCCCAGAACCAGATGGCTTTGGATCGGTAGGCAGGGTCGTTGTAGCGGCCAATGGTCAAGCCACGATTCCATAGGTCGATATGATCGCCGGTGCGACCGTCCGGTGACTCTCCTACCTGCTGAAAACAATCCTTGAAGAAGATGAGCCCGGTCTTGTCTTGCAACTTGCGGCGTTCTTCGGCACTGCCACCGAGAATCTGTGGCCGCCCCAGATGATGCTTCCACAACCAGTTCGCCAGTGATTCGGCACCCCTGGCGTGCTCATGTGCACATTTGGGTTCGGTATAGGTGGATTTGTTGACCTTGATGGTCAGCTCTGCATTGAGCGTCATGCTCATGCGGATAGCACACTGGTTTGCCCAAGGCCCTTCACAGGGCTTTGCGTCAGGGTACTTAATCAGCAGATCGGAATACGCTTTCCACAAATTAATAAACGAAGGCTTGGCCATGACTCAGACACCGGATAGGAAAGGATTGGATTCGAGCAAGCACCAAAACACCCCCGGCGCATAACACCGGGGGCATCTTCGATTACACCTTGACGTTCTGGCGGATGTTCCAGCCGAACTTGACCGGCCCGCCTTCCTTGGTGCCGTCGGCTTTTTGCGGCTGGTAGTCCACCAGCACCTTGGCGAAGTTCAGGGTGAGGTTTTCGGTCAGGCGATCATCGCTACCCGAGCCGCCGGTGCTCAGGGAAGTGACCAGCACTTCTTCCAGGTTGATGATCATGTACTCGACCTGGCTTTCGCCACCGGCCTTGCGCACGGTCAGCTTGACCTTGTCGATGTGCTTGCCGCTGGCGCAGTGCATCATCAGGTTCGGTGAGGCTTTGTCGACGTACTTGGTCAGCGACAGGTCCTGGATGTTCACCTTGCCGGCACCACCACCGCTGCCCACGTGCATGTTGCCGGACTGAGACATGCCCCAGCTCCAGTTCAAGACGTCGATCTCGTCCTTGTGGGCCTTGTCCATGGACTCGCCCTTGATGTCGCCGATCTTGATGAAAATATCAACAGCCATGTTTTCTCCCTGTGTGGTCACTACCACATTGTTTGGTTAACGCCGACCTTGCGAAATCTGTTCAAAGCACCTGCAGAATCACGCTTTCTCGAGCCTGGTCCAATGCCAGTCAAGGCACAGAACCTGTGGGAGCCGGGCTTGCCCGCGATGCAGGCACTGCGGTTTTCAGCAGAACCGCGTTGATGCCATCGCGGGCAAGCCCGGCTCCCACACAAGCGTGCCGCCGCAGGTTTTTATGCGCCTTTGGCCGAAGGCAGCTTGGATACCAGGCGCAGCGACACGGTCAGACCTTCGAGCTGATAGTGCGGGCGCAGGTAGAACCTGGAGTTGTAGTACCCCGGGTTGCCTTCCACGTCCTCGACGATCACTTCGGCCGCAGCCAATGGGTGCTGGGCCTTGGTGGTTTCGGTGGAATGCGCCGGGTCACCGTCGACGTAGTTGAGGATCCAGTCCTGCAACCAACGCTGCATTTCGTCCTTCTCTTTGAAGGAGCCGATCTTGTCGCGCACGATGCACTTCAAGTAATGAGCGAAACGGCAGGTGGCGAACAGGTACGGCAGGCGCGCGGCCAGGTTGGCGTTGGCGGTGGCATCCGGGTCGTCGTACTCGGCCGGTTTCTGCAACGACTGGGCGCCGATGAACGCGGCGAAGTCGGTGTTTTTCTTGTGCAGCAGCGGCATGAAACCGTTCTTCGCCAGTTCCGCTTCGCGGCGGTCCGAAATGGCGATTTCGGTCGGGCACTTCATGTCCACGCCACCATCGTCAGTCGGGAAGGTGTGCGCCGGCAGGTTTTCCACTTCACCGCCAGACTCCACGCCACGAATGCGCGAGCACCAGCCGAAGTGTTTGAACGAACGGTTGATGTTCACCGCCATTGCGTAAGCGGCGTTGGCCCAGGTGTACTTGGAGCTGTCGGCACCGTCGGTGCTTTCTTCGAAGGCGAAGGCCTCCACCGGATCGGTCTTGGCACCATACGGCAGACGCGCGAGGAAGCGCGGCATGGTCAGGCCGATGTAGCGCGAGTCTTCCGATTCGCGCAGCGAGCGCCAGCCGGCGTATTCCGGGGTGGTGAAGATTTTGGTCAGATCGCGCGGGTTCGACAGTTCCTGCCACGAGCCCATGCCCATCACGGTCGGCGATGCGGCTGCGATGAATGGCGAGTGCATGGCGGCGCAGACTTTCGACAGTTCGCCCAGCAGTTCCACGTCCGGCGGCGACTGGTCGAAGTAGTAATCGCCCACCAGGCAACCGTAAGGTTCGCCGCCGAACTGGCCGTATTCTTCTTCGTACATCTTCTTGAAGATCGGGCTCTGGTCCCACGCGGTGCCCTTGAATTTCTTCAGGGTCTTGTGCAGGTCGGTCTTGGAGATGTTGAGCACGCGAATCTTCAGTTGCTCATCGCTCTCGGTGTTGTTGACCAGGTAATGCAGGCCACGCCAAGCGCTTTCCAGTTGCTGGAAATCGGGGTGGTGGATGACCTGGTTGACCTGGGCGGTGAGCTTGGCGTCGATGGCGGCGATGATTGACTCGATCGACTTGATGGCGTCGTTGGACACCAGGTCGGTCTGCGCCAGGGCCTGTTCGGCCAAGGTGCGCACGGCGGTCTCGACGGCTTCGCGAGCGCGTTCGGTCTTGGGTTTGAATTCTTGCAGCAGCAGGGAGGCGAACTCGCTGGCTTCTTCGGTGGTGCTCAGTGTCTGAGCGTCTGCACGTACTGAATCGGTCATGATCATTCGTCCTGATTAAGCCTGAGGCTCGGCTGGCTTCGGCGCACTGGCAAGCGCCTGGAGCAGCGCCGGATCCTTGATGGCCTTCATGATGATTTCTTCGGCACCGGTCTTGCCGTCCATGTAGGTCAGCAGGTTGGCCAGTTGGGTGCGCGCTTCGAGCAACTTGTTCAGCGAGTCGACTTTGCGCGCCACAGCGGCCGGGCTGAAGTCGTCCATGCTTTCAAAGGTGATGTCCAGGCTCAGGTTGCCTTCGCCGGTCAGCTCGTTGGGCACGTGGAACGCGACGCGTGGCTGCATGGCCTTGAGGCGTGAGTCGAAGTTGTCGACATCCACCTCCAGGAACTTGCGATCGGCCACAGGTGCCAGAGGCTCGGCGGGCTTGCCGGCGAGGTCCGCCATGACGCCCATGACGAAGGGCAACTGGACCTTTTTCTCGGCGCCGTAGAGCTCGACGTCGTACTCGATCTGCACTCGAGGCGCACGGTTGCGCGCGATGAATTTCTGAGAACTTTGCTTCGCCACGTTGCTGCTCCTGGTCGCTCAAGCGACGGTGTTGGCGTCATCGGTGGTACCGGTGACGTGACTGCGTGATCCGTTCGCTTTTATTCGCTGTCTGGTCCGCGCAGGTTTTCAAATTGGCTCATGCCATCGGGAATCAGGTTGCGCACGATGGCCGCAAAGTCGGCGTGCACCAGATGCTTCGCCCGGTTCAACAGCACCGGCAGTGGGCTGGAGGGCTCATGACGGGTGTAGTACGCAAGAATCCGGTCCAGGCTGCGCAGCACGTCGTCGCGGTTGTTGATTTCGCCAGTGCCGGTACTGCGCGGTGCGCTCGGTGTGGTGGCGTATTCAACCGGCGCGGTGCTGTCTTCGCTGAGAGTATCGGGCAAGGGGCTGTCGCCGTTCTGGGGGGCGAACTGGCCGAGAATCTGCAAGGCCATTTTGAGCGGTTGCTTCAATGGGCCAAGGTCAACGCCCTGGGCGGAACCGATTTGTTCGCTGACCTGTTGCTCGATGGCCTCGGCGACGCTGCGGGCCTCGTGCAAAGCGGCGCGGGTGATTTCCAACTGTTCGGGATCGCTGTCCAGGAACGCCCCGGCGAGCTGCTCGGCGCCGAGGCTTTCGTCAGGGAAGCTTTGCAGGCCGCTGGCATTGGCGGCGGCGCGCAGGCTGACAGCACCAAAGGTTCGCGAACGGGCCAGGATGCTTTCGCGCAGCAGGCGAATGGTGGCATCGGACGTCAGGCCGGCGAGGGCATTGATGCGCACGGTGGGGTCGTTGTTGTCTTCGGCATCCAGGCGCGGATGCAGGTCGGCCCAGTATTGCTTGAGCAATTCGCTGATCAGTGTCAGGACGCGAGCCAGGCCGGTGACGCCTTCGAGGGCAAGGGAGCTTTGCAAAAGGAAATGGGTGATACGCAGGTCTTTGCTGCGTTGCAACAAATCCAGACTTTGCTGCTGGATGCTGCGCCATTCAGGCGGGGCGGCAGGCAATATCGAATCGCCCATGCTGCGCTCGGGCTGGCCTTGGGAATCGCGTTCCAGGCGCAAAAAATCCGCGTCATATTCCAAATCTTCGCCACAAGGCGAAGTCGCGGAAACGGCGGCAAGCAGCAAAGGCACTTCCACTGAATTTGATCTCCATATCGCCCGTTCGAGAGTCGGGCCGTTCACATGTAAGTTCCAAATGGAACTTCACATGTTTCCTTGAGGGTAATGGCCTTTTAGATATTCGGCGATCTTAAAGTGCCATCATCTATATTCAAGAAGTTATGCATTTTTGGTGTAGTACTTATGGCTTGTCAAGGTAAGCTATTTCCTATGTGTGACAGATGTGAAGTGCTTAACAACCCGCGCGACCGATAGGTCGAAGCAGGCACTGATGCAGGTTTTTTGTCACGCAAGCCGGTTAAGATCAGCAATCATGCTGTTAAAAGACGGTTTCAAGGTTGTTTTTGCAAGGTTGTCGGAGCGAGTCTGGCGGGAATGAATCCCGATTCGCCCGCGCGCAAAGTGTTCAGCAAGGAGGCAAGATGTCGCTGTGTTTGACTATCACTAGTTATCACAAAATTACCCCTGGCCAGTGCCCTGAGAAATCCATGGATCAGGGCGTGATGGCAATTGGCCGTAATTCTGATAATGACTGGGTATTGCCCGATCCAGAGCGTTTGGTGTCCGGTAAACATTGCGTTATTCAATATAAAGATGGCCGGTATTACTTAACTGATAACAGCACTAACGGTGTGGAATTGGTCAAGGCCGGTATACGTCTGCGCAAGGGCAACAGTGAGCCGTTGCAAGATGGCGAAGTTATCCGCATCGGTGATTATGAAATCCAGGCGCGTATCGATTTCAGTCTGCCGGTGACCGACGGCAACCCTTTCGCCGATTCGTCCAGCAGCTTCGAGGCCCTGATGGGGCGTCAGGGCGCCGTCGTGAATACGCCGACGTCGTTGCCCGTGGCACCACCTGCACATTTTCAGGGCGTATCGGCCATGGACACGATGCCGGACCTGTTCGACTTTCTGACGCCGGCCAGCGTCCCGCCGGCCACTCAGCCCGACCATGTCCCGGCCGAGCAGCACGACTTCCGCCCACCGACCCCGATCCCCGTCCCAACGCCCGTGGCCGGGCCTGCGCCGCTGGTGTCGGCCCCGGTGATTCCGGAAGATTGGGACCTGTTCAGCGACAAGCCTGCACCGGTGGCGATCGCCCCGCTGCCTGTTACAGAGGTTGCGCCGCCGCCCGTACCTCACATCAGCGTACCGATCGAGCCGGCACCTCTTTGCGAACCACCCGTGGCCGTGGTCGAACGCCTGGTCGATCCGGTCAGCCCGGCCGACAATTCTCAACCCGACCTGTTGCAAGCCTTTCTGCGCGGTGCCGGGCTGGATCAAGTGCGTCTGGACAAGGCGCAGGCCGAGGCGCAAATGGAAAGCATCGGCCGCAGTTATCGGCTGATGGTCGAAGGCCTGATCGATGTCTTGCGCGCCCGTAGCAGCCTCAAGGGCGAGTTCCGCATTCAGCAGACGATGATTCAACCGGTGGAAAACAACCCGCTGAAATTCGCTCCCAACGTCGATGAAGCATTGCTGTTGCTGTTGCGCCACAGCAATCAGGCGTTCATGGCGCCGGACCTGGCCGTGCGCGACAGCTTCGATGACTTGCGTGCCCACCAATTGGCGGTGATGGCCGGCGTGGAAGCGGCGATCAAACACCTGCTGGCGCGCTTCGAGCCGGCGCAACTTGAAGAGCGCATGGGCAAGCCCGGTGGCCTGTCGAGCATTTTCAGTGGTTCGCGACAGGCCCAGTACTGGCAGCAGTTCACCGAGCTCTACAGCAATATTTCCCGCGAGGCCCAAGAGGATTTCCAGGACCTGTTCGGTCGTGAATTCAGCCGCGCCTACGAAGAACACAGTACAAGGCAGCGCCGCGGCTGAGCGTCGCCATCGCATAGCACCATTCCTAGCAAAAAACGGAACAACGGATAGCTGAAACGTCATTGAGGACGCAGGATGATTCCCAGGTTTTTACTCGCAGTTGCCACCGCGCTTCTGCTGACCGCATGTGCCAAGGATGCGGCCAAACCCCAGCCCGAAGAGGCTGAGGCCGAGGCCGATACGGCCGCCGTCGAGTTGCACTTTCACGCCATTGCCGGGCTCAACCCCGGCGCCACTGGCCAGCCAGCCCCGGTCCGGGTGCGTATTTTCGAATTGAAAAATGCCGCCACCTTCGGCCGTTCCGATTATTTCGCACTGGCCGAACGGGCCCAGGCGACGCTCGGCGCCGATCTGATCGATCAGGACGAAGTGCTGATCCAGCCCGGCCAGCAGTTGAGCCTGCAGCGCGACCTCGACCCGGCCACCCGCCATATCGGCGTACTGGTGGGGTATCGCGAGCTGGATCAATCGTTGTGGCGCGCGGTGATGAATGTCCCGCCGCGCCAATACACCGAATACCAGATCAGCCTCGACGTGCGAGCCGTGCGCAGCGCCGTTGTGGTTTCCCCATCCAGCCCTGCCCAATAAGCAATCGGAGCCCCCCATGTCCTGGAACAATCGTGTGGTCTGGTCGGAAGGCATGTTCATTGGAACGCAGCACTTTCAGCAGCATGACCGTTACCTGGAGAACCTCATCGACGCCCGGAGCCGCCCGTTGTCGGCCGGCGCCTGGGGGTTCTCCGAATTGCTGATCGACCAGGGTCTGCTGGCCCAGGGCAAACTGGCGATCATCTCGGCGCGGGGCCTGTTGCCGGACGGCACGCCATTCAACATCCCCCAGGATGACCTGGCGCCGAGCCCGCTGAATGTCGATGACAACCTGCGCGATGGCTTGGTGTACCTGGCCTTGCCGCTCAAGCGCGCCGGTGCGCGAGATACCGTTGACGAAGGCGAGGCCCTGGGCGCTGCGCGCTACGTGAGCCAGGTGCGCGAAGTCCGGGACGACAACGCGCCGTTCGAGAACCAGGCCCCCGTGGCCGTGGGGTCGAGGGCGCTGCGATTGTTGGTAGCCCAGGATGGCATCAGCGACTACGCCGCCATCGGTCTGGTACGAATCAAGGAGAAACGTGCCGACCGAGCTTTGGTGCTCGACGACACTTACATCCCGCCGCTGCTGGATGTGGTCGCCTCCAACCCCCTGGCGGCGTTTCGCAGCGAACTGCTGGGCCTGCTTCATCAGCGCGGCGAAGCCCTCGCCGGGCGAGTGGTGGCGTCCGGTGCCGGCGGTGCCTCGGAGATTGCCGATTTCATGCTGCTGCAACTGGTCAACCGTGCCCAGCCGCTGATCCAGCACTTGAGCCAGTTGAGCCCGTTGCACCCCGAGCGGTTCTACAGCGAGCTGGTGAGTCTGGCCGGGGAGTTCTCGACCTTTACTGCTTCCGGGCGGCGACCCCAGGAATACCCGCAATACCAGCACGATGACTTGGCGCTGAGTTTCGCGCCGGTGATGCAAGCCCTGCGTGAGGCGCTGTCGATGCTGATCGACAGCAAGGCCACGCCGATTCCGATTGTCGAAAAAGCCTACGGCGTCCACGTCGCGATGCTGGCCGACAAGTCCCTGCTCGACAGCGCCAGCTTCATCCTGGTGGTGCGCGCCGACGTGCCCGCCGAAACCCTGCGCGGCCACTTCGGCCAACAGAGCAAAGTCGGCTCGGTGGAGCACATCCGCAACCTGGTCAACCTGCAATTACCGGGCATTGGCCTGCTGCCGCTGCCGGTGGCGCCACGGCAGATCCCGTATCACGCCGGCTCCACCTATTACGAACTGGACCGGGGCAGCGAGCATTGGCAGCAACTGGCCAACTCCGGCGGTTTTGCGTTCTACATCGCGGGGCAATTCCCGGGGCTGAACCTGGCTTTCTGGGCGATCCGAGGATAAACCGCAATGAGCAACGACGATCGTACCCAATTCATGCCGACACCCGGTGGCCGTGGCGCCGACCCGGTCCGCCCGGAGGCTGGTCGCGCCCAGGCCGCGCCACTTTCGATGCCGGCCGCGCCGCTTTTGATCGGCAAGGCCGAAGGTCTCAACCCCCTGGAGAGCGCCGCTGGCCCGTTGCTGGCTTTGCTGACCCGTTTGCGCAACACCATTGCCCACCCGGCGCCGGCGAGCCTGCGCGCGCAATTGCTGGCCTATCTGCGCCAGTTCGAGGAGCGCGCCGAGGCTGCCGGCGTGCTGCGCAACGATGTGTTGCTGGCCCGTTACGCCTTGTGCACCGCCCTGGATGAAGCGGTGTTGAGTACACCGTGGGGTGGTGCCAGCGACTGGGGCAAACAGAGCCTGCTGATCACCGTGCACAACGAAGCCTGGGGCGGCGAGAAGGTGTTCCAGCTGTTGGAACATTGCCTGCAAAGCCCCCGCGAACGTTTGTATCTGCTGGAGCTGTTGTACCTGTGCATGTGCCTGGGTTTCGAAGGGCGTTATCGGGTCATGAACGACGGTCGCAGCCAACTGGAAGCCTTGCGTGAACGCACCAGTGCGGTCATCCGCAGCGCCCGTGGCGATTATGAGCGTGAACTGTCGCCCCATTGGCGCGGCGTCACCGTGGCCCGCGACCGGCTGGCGCAATTCATGCCGCCGTGGATCGCCGTGGCCATCGGCGTGGCGTTGCTGCTGGCACTGCTGTTCGGCCTGCGCTTGAAACTGGCCGCCGATGCCGAGCCGGTGTTTAAAAATATCCATGCGCTGGGCGAGATCCCGGTGCAGGCCATCGACCGTCCGGTGGTGCAACCGAAACTGATCGAGCGTCCCCGCCTGGCAGGCTTTCTGGCCGATGAAATCAAGGCCGGTCGGGTCGCTGTGGAAGATGCCGTTGACCGTTCAGTGGTGACCATCCGTGGCGATGAGCTGTTCGCCTCGGGCAGCGCCAGCATCGTCGACAATTTCCAGCCGCTGATGCTGCGCATCGCCGATGCCGTTCGCAAGGTCAAGGGCCAGGTCCGGGTGACCGGCCACAGTGACAATCGCCCGATTGCCACCTTGCGGTTTCCATCGAATTGGGCCTTGTCCGAGGCGCGGGCCAATTCGGTGCTGCAAATCCTTTCGGCCAAGACCGGTCAGCCCGAACGCTTCAGCGCCGAAGGCCGTAGCGACACCGAACCGTTGGCCTCGAACGCTACAACAGAGGGCCGCGCACGCAATCGTCGGGTCGAAATCACAGTGTTGGCGGAGGGGGTCGAGTGAAGGCGTTTTTCAGTTTTATCATCCGCTGGGTCATTCCGTTGCTGGGGCTGATCGCCCTGAGCCTGATCATCTGGTTTGTCGGGCCGCTGCTTGAATTCCTGGTGCCCGAAGGCCGGCGTTGGGCGCTGATCATTCTGGTGTTCGCGGTGTGGATCGCCTACCGGGTGTTTCGCATCATCCAGGCGCGCCGTCAGGCCGCTGAAGTCATGCGCAGCCTGGCGGCGCAAACCCCGCCAGACCCGACCAGCATCGCCACCTCTGAGGAGCTCGAAACCCTGCGCCAGCGCATGGACGAAGCCTTGGCGCTGTTGAAGAAAGCCAAGCTGGGCGGTGACGAGCGCCGTAACCTGTACGAGCTCCCGTGGTACGTGATCATCGGCCCGCCGGGGTCGGGCAAGACCACCGCGTTGGTCAATTCCGGGCTGCATTTTCCGTTGGCGGCGCAGTTGGGCGCCGGGGCAGTCCGTGGCGTTGGTGGCACGCGCAATTGCGATTGGTGGTTCACCGATCAGGCCGTGCTGCTCGACACCGCAGGGCGCTACACCACCCAGGACAGCGACGCGACAGTCGATAAAGCCGCGTGGCTGGGTTTTCTCGGCCTGTTGAAAAAACAGCGGGCCCGGCGTCCGATCGATGGCGCGTTTATCGCCATCAGCCTCTCCGACCTGCTGCTGGGCAGCGACGCCGAGCGCGCTGCCCATGCCGCCGCGATCCGCTTGCGTATCCAGGAGCTGTACACGCAACTGGGCGTGCGCTTTCCGATCTATCTGATGCTGACCAAGCTCGATCTGGTGCCAGGGTTCATGGAGTATTTCGATACCCTGAGCAAGGAAGAACGAGCGCAGGTCTGGGGTATGACCTTTGCCCTGGACGACGGTAAAAACAATGACAGCCCACTGGCTCATCTGCAAAGCGAATTCACCGGCCTGGAACAGCGCCTCAACGATCGTTTGGTGGAGCGTTTGCAACAGGAGCGCGACCCGGCGCGGCGCGATCTGATCTACGGTTTCCCGCAACAGTTCGGCGCGTTGAAGGATTGCCTGCAAAGCTTCCTTGAGGGCGTATTCAAACCCAACGCCTTTGAAGAGCGGGTGCTGTTGCGCGGGGTGTATTTCACCAGCGGCACCCAGGAAGGCAGCCCGATTGACCGGCTGATCGGCTCAATGGCCCAGAGCATGAACCTGGACCGCCAGCACCTGGCACGCCAGAACGGCACCGGGCGCAGTTACTTCATCGAAAAACTCTTCAGCGCCGTGGCCTTTGCCGAGCGTGGACTGGTGGGGGTCAACCCGAAAGTCGAACGTCGGCGCAAGTGGATCGCCCGGGGCGTTCTAGCCTCGACCGTGGCCCTGGTGCTGGTGGTCGGGACCTTGTGGTGGGTCAGTTACCGCGCCAACCAGGCGTATATCGCGCAAGTCGATCAGAAAGTCGCGCCCCTGGGCCAGGCCGTGCAGAACCTCAGCCCGGCACAACGGGACGTGCTTGCGGTGTTGCCTTTGCTCAACGCGGTGAAGCACCTGGCCGACGATTCGCCGAACTGGGCCGAAGGCCTGGGCCTGTATCAGGGCGACATGCTTGAAGCCGAGTCTGGCAGCGTCTATCGCAAGTTGTTGATCGCGGTCTTCGCGCCACGCTTGCTCACGCGCATCGAAGAGCAACTGCACGGCGGCGGCAATTCGGACTTCCTTTACGAAGGCTTGAAGGCCTACCTGATGCTCGCCGACAGCGAGCATTACGATGCCGACTTCATCAAGGCGTGGATCGCCCTGGATTGGGATCGCAGCCTGCCGCGCGACTTGCCGGCCGAGCAGCGTCTGGCCCTGGAGGAGCACTTGCAGGCACTGTTCGAGCGCCATCCGCCCACTGCACGTCTGGACCCGCGCCTGATCGACGACTTGCGCCGGCAGTTGCAACAACTGCCGGTGGCCCAGCGTGTCTATGACCGGGTCAAGCGGCAGAAACTGCCGGACGGCATCCCGGACTTTCGTATCAACGAAGCGGCCGGACGCGATGCCGCGCTGGTGTTCAGCCGCAAGAGTGGCAAGCCGCTGGGCGAACCCTTGAGCGGCTTCTTCACGGCCAAGGGTTACCGCCAAGGGTTTTTGCTGACCAGCCTGAGCCAGACCGGCACTCTGGCCGAGGAGCAGTGGGTGCTCGGTCGCGACCAGGCAGAACAACAGAACGTCGTCAGCCTGGCCGCCGACGTGCGCCGCCTGTACTTCCAGGATTATCAGCGCCAGTGGGACGCCTTGCTGGCTGATATCGACTTCGTGCCGATCACCAGCGTGGCCCAGGCCGCCGATGTGTTGCGGGTGATTTCCGGCCCGACCTCGCCGTTGAAAAAACTGCTGGTAGCAGTGGCGAAGGAAACCGACCTGCAACAGGAAGAACGCCTGCTGGCCGCCAAGGGCGTGCCGGTGGAGGGCGGGGTCGACAAGCTCAAGGAGCGCTTGGGCACCTTGCTCGGCCAGGAGCAGGCGACGCAAAACACAGCGGATGCCAGTGAAGATCCAATCACCGCGCATTTTGCCGAACTCAACAGCATCGTCAGCAAAAACGAAGGCGAGCCGGCGGCCATCGACGGCCTGCTGGCCGACATGAACGCCCTGTATGTGCAGGTCAGTGCCATGGTCGGCGCCAGCGGCGACGCCTTGCTCGGCGAAGCCAAGAACCAGGCTGCAGCGGCCGCGACACGGGTCAGCCTCAACGCCGAACGTCAGCCGCCGCTGGTGCAGGGCCTGGTCAAATCGGTGGTCAACTCCACCACCAACAGCATGATGGGCGGGGTACGCAATCAACTGAACGCGGCCTGGACCAGCGAAGTGGTGAACATCTATCGCCAGTCGCTGGCCGGGCGTTACCCAATGTCGCCGGGCAGTGCGCGGGATGCGACCCTGGACGACTTCGGCCAGTTCTTCGGTGTGGGCGGGGTGATGGACAACTATTTCCGCAAATACCTGCAGCCGTACGTGGATACCTCGACCCAGGCCTGGCGTTGGCAGCCGGGTGCCGCACAGAAGCTCGGCATCGCCCCGGGCGTGCTGCAAACGTTCCAACGGGCGGCGACTATCCGGGATGCATTTTTCCGTTCCGGTGGCACCCAGCCGATGGTGCGCTTCGAACTCAAGCCAGTGGCGATGGACGCCACCATCACCCAGTTTTTGCTCGACCTCGACGGCCAGCAATTGAGCTACGACCACGGCCCGAGTCGCCCCACCTCCATGCAATGGCCCAACCCCGGCAGCATCGGCGTGGTGCGGATCTCGATCATGCCGCCTTCGTCCAGCGGTCGTTCCGGGATCACCCTGGACGGGCCTTGGGCCTGGTTCCGCCTGCTGGAGCAATCGGACCTGACCGCCGGCAACTCGCCGGATCGCTTCAACCTGCGGCTGCGGGTCGACGGCGCCAGCGTCTCTTATGAGCTACGGGCCAACAGCGCCTTCAACCCGTTCAAGAGCCGTGTGCTCAGCGGTTTCAGCCTGCCGGAGCGTTTATGAGCACGCCGGGTTTCTATGGAAAGCTGGCCAGTCGCGGGGACTTTGTCAGCCGTGGCTTGCCGCAGAGTTTTATCGGCCCCTGGGATTCGTGGCTGGCGGCGGGCCTGCTCGCCAGCCAAAGCCTCGGGGACCGTTGGCTGGATGCCTATCTGGTCAGTCCGCTGTGGCGCTTCATGCTCGGGCCTGGTGTATGTGGACCGCAGGCCGCCGTTGGGGTGGTGATGCCGAGCATCGATCGGGTTGGCCGGTATTTTCCGCTGACGGTCGCGGTGCTGCTGGATCACGACGCTGATCCGGCGTCGGTGGTGGGCGGCTCGGATGTCTGGTTTGAGCAAGTTGAGCAATTGCTGTTGAGCACGTTGAGCGTGGAGGCGAGCTTCGAAGCCTTCGGTGCAGGGCTGGAGACGCTGGGCAGCCCAGCGTACCTGCCACGCGCGCCAAGCAGCCGTTTTGCTGGCTTGCATCGCTTTGATGCCACCGACCCGAAGGCGCGAATGACCGCGCTTGCCGAACTGGCCTGCGAAGGCGCAAGCCTGTGGTGGGGCCAGGGTTCGGAGCGTATCGCCCCTGCTTTATTGCGGTGCCAGGGCCTGCCGGCCGCCGCTGATTTTGCGCAATTTTTGCTCGGCCAAGAAGGTGTTGTGTAGATGTGTCCACGCGTTGGAAAGACGTTCAAGTCTGCAAGCAAGAGCCATGTCGGCATGGTCCGTCAGGTTAACGAAGATGCTTGCCTGGACCGGCCGGAAAACGGCCTGTGGGTGGTCGCCGATGGCATGGGCGGGCACGCGGCGGGCGACTACGTCAGCAGTCTGATCGTCGATAGCCTGCGCAACGTTGCCGTAGGCCGTTCGCTGGATGAATACGTCGCGGCGCTGAAAACCGACCTGCTGCGGGTCAATGCCGCCGTGCGTGAAGAAACCGCCAACCGCGGCGTGACCATGATGGGCAGCACCGTGGTGGCGTTGGTGGCGCGTGACTTGCGCGGAGTGTGCCTGTGGGCGGGTGACAGCCGTTTGTATCGCCTGCGTAACGGCCTGCTCGAAGGCATCTCGCGGGACCACAGTTACGTTCAGGATCTGCAGGACAGCGGCCTGCTCAGCGAAGCTGAAGCCCGGGTGCATCCACGGTCCAATATTGTCACCCGCGCTGTTGGGGTAGGGGCGCAGTTGGAGCTGGCGATGGTCGAGCTGCTGTTGATGCCTGGCGATAGTTACCTGCTGTGCAGCGATGGGCTGACCAAGACCGTCGAGGACCATGAAATCAGCGAGGTGCTGAGCCACGACGAACCCGGTGAAATCGTCAGCAGCCTGGTGTCCCTGGGCTTGATGCGTGGTGCTCCGGACAACATCACCGTCATCGTCGTGAAGGTGCCGTCATGAATTCCACGCTGAATATTCTGATCCCCGGCTATGACATCGACGGCGAGATCGGCGAAGGCGCCATGGCCAGCGTTTACCTGGCGACCCAGCGCTCGCTGGAGCGCAAGGTGGCGCTGAAGGTCATGGCCGCCGCGCTGGCGGCCGACCCGAGTTTCTGCGAGCGCTTCCTGCGCGAAGGTAAAACCCTGGCGCGCCTGTCTCACCCGCATACGGTCACCATCCATGACATCGGCCATGTCGGTGAACTGTATTACATGGCCATGGAATTCCTGCCCAACGGCACGCTCAAGGAGCGCATCGCCGCGGGCCTGACGCCGGAACAGGGCCTGATCTACATCCGTCATATCGCTTCGGCCCTGGGCTATGCCCATGGGCTGGGGCTGGTTCATCGCGACGTCAAACCGGCGAACATTCTGTTCCGTGCCGATGGCACGGCGGTGCTCTCCGATTTTGGCATCGCCAAGTCCATGGATGACCGCACCCAGTTCACCCAGGCCGGTTTCGCTGTCGGTACTCCCAGCTACATGAGCCCGGAACAGGCGCGCGGCCAGGATATCGATGGCCGAGCCGATCTTTATGCCCTGGGCGTGGTGCTCTACGAAATCCTCGTTGGCAAACTGCCGTATACCGGCAATGACGCACTCTCAACGGCCCTGGCGCATTTGACCGAACCGTTGCCGGAGCTGCCAATGCACCACGGTCGCTATCAAGAAGTACTGCGCAAGCTGTTGGCCAAGGATCCGGCCGACCGTTTCCCGAATGCAGCGGCGCTGTTGCTGGCGCTGGATAATCTGCCTCGGGAATCGGTTGAAGCGACCACGATCCGGCCATTGCCAATTCCGGTAGTGCCGATTGCGGTGAGCAATGACCTGGCGGGACTGACGCCGGTGTCCATCGATATACCGACCGGCCCCGCGCAGCCACAACCTCGATCCAATCCTGTTGCGCCGACTGTGAAGCCGACGCCGTCGTCCACGGTCTCGGAGCAGCGAAAGGGGCCGGTGTTCGCACTCGCCGCCGTCGCGGTGGCCGTGGCGCTGGTCTTGGGTGGCGCGGGTTATTGGTGGCTGTCCGGTGACGTCGAAGCCGACGCCAAGGTGCCGGTGGTTTCAGTACCGCCGGCCAGCCCGCCGCCGACCGTGGCGCCACCCGTAACCCCCCCCGTGGCACCGGAGGTCGATGGCGGTCAGCGGCCGCTGCTGATGGCCGGCAAAAAAACCTTGTTCCAGCGGGTACTCAGCAAGCCGGGGGCGAAACTCGCCAGCGACCCGGGGGCCACCCCTGACAAGGCCTTGCCGGCATTCTCGGTGCTTTACGTCTATCAGCGCAAAGAGGTCGATGGCAGCCCGTGGCTGCGTGTCGGCGCCGCCACCGACGGGCGCAGTGACGGCTGGTTGCCGGCCGCGCAAGTCAGCGACTGGAAGCAAAGCCTGGTACTCAAGTTCACCGAACGCTCCGGCCGTGCGCCGGTGATGTTCCTGCGTCAGCCCGGCGAAGTGGAGAGGCTGCTGGCCGATCCGTCGGCGGCAAAAAACCTGCTGCTCAAGGCCCAGCAGAATCACGAAGACAACCAACAGGTGCTGGCTCTGGAACCGGCCGCCAGCGCAGTTCCGCAGAACCAGTTTTACCTGTTGCCGATCTTCGATTCTCGCGAGAGCTTCGATGAGAACGGCCAGCCGGTGCAGTTGTTGAACGTGGCGTCCATCGACCCCGGCAATGCTCCAAAGGCCGCAACCAACAACACACCAATCACCACCGCCAATGCCGACGCGTTCCGCACCGCCGTGGTGTTGGTCGTTGACACCACCGTGTCCATGCAGCCCTACATCGATCAGGTCCGCGACGTCGTACACCAACTGCAAACCCGCATCGCCGAGCGGGGCGAGCAGGACAGTGTCAGCTTCGGCCTGGTGGGGTTTCGCAGCAGCACCCAGAAAACCCCGGGCCTGGAATACGTCGCCAAAACCTTGATCACCCTGGACCAGGGCCGCGACCCACAGCGCTTCATGGACCTGGCGCGGCAGGTCAAGGCGTCCACGGTCTCGAGCCATTCGTTCAACGAAGATGCGTTTGCCGGTGTGATGGAAGCGGTCGAGGGCATGGACTGGTCCGGCTATGGCGGGCGCCTGATTCTGTTGGTCACTGATGCCGGTGCCTTGCGCAAGAACGACCCGTATGCCGCCACGCAAATGAACGAAGCCGAAGTGCGCCAGGCTGCGCTGGGCAAGCAGATCAAGATCTACGCCTTGCACCTGCTCAGCGATGCCGGCAAGAAAACCCACAGCGGTGCGCAAAGCCAATACCGTACCCTGACCGCCGACGCCAACCCGCAGATCGGCGACCTGTACATTCCGGTGCCGGGCGCCGATGTACGCAAGTTCGGTGAGCGGGTGGACGAGATCGGTTCGGTATTTGCCGACCTGGTGCATCAGGTGCGTAGCGACAAGCCGCAAACCGTACCGCTACTGAGCGCCGCGCCGAGCCTGAGCGACAAATCGGCGGCCGTCGGCTATGCGATGCACATGGACTTCCTGGGGCGTAAAGCCGCCAGCCAGGCGCCGCAACTGGTCAGCGCCTGGACCGCCGACCGCGACCTGACCAACCCGGCACTGCCATCGTTCCAGGTGTGCGTGATGCTGACCAAGTTGCAGCTCAATGACTTGCAGCAATCGCTGAAACTGATTGTCGATGCCGCCCGCAAGACCCAGACCTCGCCGAAGAATTTCTTTCAGGAAATCGCCAGCGCCAGTGCCTACATGAGCCGCGATCCCTCGGCCTTGCGCAAGGGTGGCAACCTGGCCGATGGCGGGGTTCTGGGTGAGTACCTGGAAGGGCTGCCCTACCGCAGCAAGTCGTTGAACATGACCCAGGATTTGTGGCTTTCCTTGAGCGTGGCCGAGCAGGAGGACTTTATCGACGAACTGGACTCGAAAATCCGCCTCTACGAAACCTTCCACAACGACTTGGCCAACTGGGTGCGTTTCGGCGATGCCGAACCGGGTGATGCCTTGTACCGCGTTCCGTTGTCGACGCTGCCGTGATGCTGAACATGAACGCCGTGCACAAACACCGGGGGGGCGGCAGCCAACGCTACAGCCTGGTGATTCCACGGCTGCAACTGCGTGCCGGTGAGCAATTGGCGGTGGTCGGTCCCAGTGGCTGCGGCAAAAGCACCTTGCTGGATTTGCTGGCGCTGGTGCTGGCTCCGGATCAGGCCGCGCAATTTGATTTTGCGCCCGGCCAAACCCGCACGGACATTACCGGGCTGTGGCGCACAGAAGCGCAAAGTGCCTTGGCGGACCTGCGCCGCCGGCACTTGGGCTACGTGCTGCAAACCGGTGGCCTGCTGGATTTTCTGGACGTGCGCGGGAACATCGACCTGTCGCGCAAACTGCTCGGTTTGAAAGACGACGGCAGCGTGGATCGCCTGGCCGGGGCGTTGGATATCGTCGATCAACTGGGCAAGAAGCCGGGTGACTTGTCCGTCGGTCAACGGCAACGGGTGAGTTGCGCCCGTGCCTTGGCCCATGGGCCGCGTTTGCTGCTGGCCGATGAACCGACTGCCGCCCTCGATCCGCTGAACGCCGAACGGGTGATGCAGTTACTGGTGACCCAGGCCCGTGAACATGGCGTGTGCTGCGTCGTCGCCACCCACGATGAATCACTGGCCCGCGCCAGCGGTTTGCAGGTGCGGCGCATCAGTTGTCATCGCGACGTTGATGGCGGTGTCACCGCCACCCTCGGGGAGACCTGCTGATGCGCAGCGCGCTGGTGGCTTCCCTGGCCTGGCAGGATTACCGCAACGACGCGTGGCTGTCGGCCTGTTCGGTGCTGGCGCTGGTGGCGGTGGTCGCACCGCTGCTGGTGCTGTTCGGCTTGAAATTCGGCCTGGTCAGCAGTTTGACCGAGCGCCTGGAAAACGACCCGGCCACCCGGGAAATCATTCCCTTGGGCGGCGGCCGGTTCAGTGCCGCGTTTATCGAACAGTTGAGCCAGCGCAGCGACGTGGCTTTCGCCTTGCCGCGTACCCGGCAGATTGCCGCGACGGCGGACCTGACCGCTGGCGCTGCGACGGTGACCGTCGAAATGATCCCCACCGCCGCCAACGATCCCTTGCTGCTCGGCAGTCTACCGGAACCCCAAGGGCTGGATCAGGTGCTGCTCAGCCAGACCGCCGCCGAAAAACTCGGGGCCAAGGCCGGTGATTGGCTGCAGGCCAGTGTTGGTCGGCAAGTAGCCGGTCGTGGCGAGGCGCAGCGCCCTCGCGTCCAGGTACTGCGCGTACTGCCGCTGGAAGCCTTCGCCCGGGACGGATTGTTCGCACCGTTGGCCTTGCTGGAAGCGGCTGAAGATTACCGGGACGGCCGCGCCGTGCCAGCGCTCGGTTGGCCAGGTGATGCGGTGGGCGTGACGGAGCAACGGGTGTACCCGGCGTTTCGTCTGTACGCCCGTCGTCTCACGGATGTCGAGCCGCTGCGTCAGTACTTCGCTGCACAGAATCTGCTGGTCTCGACCCAGGCCCAAGCCATCGCCCAGGTGCAATCGCTGAGCCGCAACCTGTCGATCGTATTCTGGATCATCGCCGGATTGGCTTTGGCGGGAGCATTCGCGGCGATTTTTGCCGGTGCGCTGGCGGCGGTCGAGCGCAAGCGTCGAGCGTTGTCGGTGTTGCGCCTGCTGGGGTTTTCCACGGCGGCGCTGTTGCTGTTTGTTGTGTTGCAGGCGCTGTACAGCGCCGGCCTCGCGGCCCTGTTGAGCGCCGGGCTGTATGGCTTGGCGCAATCGGGCCTGAACCATTTATTTGCGCAGGCGCCGGGCGAATACGCCAGTCATCTGCTGGTGCATCACTACGCGTGGGCCTTGGTAGCCGTGCTCGGCGTCAGCGTCGTGGCGGCGGCCTGTGGTGGCTGGCGAGTGGCGCGTATCCAGGCGTTTGAAGGAATCCGAGATGTATAAGTTACTGGGCGCCGCCGTGGCGCTGAGCCTGGCCAGCATGGGCATGGCTAGTCTGGTGGGTGCCGATGAAAGCACCGACAAACTGGACAACCCAAAGCCGCTGGCCGACGACGTCAGCCTGCCGCTGCCGTGCGAAGGGCAGATGGTGTTCCGTTACGTCTACATCCTGGCGCAAGGCACTCTGGACGACCGCGAGATCAGCCTCGGCTATCCCTTCAGCGAGGGCGAGGCCGGTTATCAACAGTCGTTCATTTCCGGTTACCGCCGGGACTTTATCAACGGCCAGTTCACCCTCAAGGATCTGCCCAAGGATTGGGGCAAGACCATCACGCCGTTGATGCCCAAGACGGACGCCAAGACCCCGCTCAAACCGATGCTCTATTTCATCGGCAAATACGAAGTCACCGCCCGCCAATACGCCCAGGTCATGGCCCAGGCGCAATCGCTGGCCAGCGGCGAGCCGGCGCCCACCTGTGAGGCCCTGCAAGCGGAGACGCCGCAAGGCATGGCCGGGCGTTTGCCCAAGGTGAAGTTGTCGCGCTTCGAGGCCGAACGCTTCTCGGCGGTGTACAGCGCCTGGCTGATGAAATACCACAAGGACCTGCTACCGGTGAGCGGTCGCGGCACCTCGGCTGAAGATGGTGGGCTGGGTTTTGTGCGCTTGCCGACCGAAGTCGAGTGGGAATTTGCCGCCCGTGGCGGGCAGGCCATCAGCCGTCAGGATTTGGAAGGGCGCCTGTTCCCCCGACGTCTTGAGGGCAGCGAAAGCGACGGGCCACTGGCCGATTGGGCGGTGTTCAACCAAGTCGCCGGTGGCACTGGTCAGGCAGCGCGATTGATGCCGATCGGCACCAAACTGCCAAACCCCATCGGCCTGTTCGACGTGATCGGCAACGCCGCCGAGATGGTCCAGGAATCCTTCCAGCTCGTGCACGCCGGACGCCGCCAAGGCACCTACGGCGGCTTCGTGGTCAAGGGCGGCAACTACCTGGAAGGCGAGGGCACCTTGTTCACCGGGATGCGTCGCGAGTACCCGTTGTTCGCCGCCGACGGCACCGAGCAAAGCAACGAAACCACCGGGTTCCGGGTGGCGATTGGCGCGTTGTCGGCGCCACGTTCGCGCTACAAGGAACTGTTTGCCCAATGGCAGAAAGAAGGTCGGCTGGCTTCGCTGACCGATGCCATTGACGACGCCCAGGACCCGACCAAACGCCTGGACAGCATCATTGCTGCCAGCGTCGACCCGCGCCTGCAAGCCGAGTTGGGGCTGGTCAACGAAGAGCTCAAGCGCAACGTCTCGCTCATCGCCCAGCAGCGCGAGGAAGCGGCCGGCAACCTGATCCAGTCGGCGGCCCTGGTGGCCGAGACCGTCAACAACTACAACATCCGCCTGACCAATTTGCAGAAGAGTCGCCAGCAGGCCGTGGACGCCAAGGACGAGGCCAGCGCCAAGCTGTTCGCCACGGCCATCGACAATGGCCGCAGCGCGCTGGACGGCGCGGTGGCGATCTACATCGACAACCTGGCGACCGGCACGCGCTACACCGATGCCGTGATCCAGGCGCAGTTTCAACGCATCAAGGAAGAGTTGGAGCGCAAGCCGGTACTGGGCAAAAGCCTGGTAACGCGCGCAACGTTATTCGTTCGCCATGTCGGTGAATATCGTCAGCAACGACGAGCCGACCCGGCGGCGATATTGAAGGAATTGCTCGCATCGAACGCCCAGCGGTCTTGATCGTTCGTTGTACAGCGAGCTTGGAAGGGACTCAGGCGGCGGTGGGCCGTGCTGAGCTGGTCAAACTTAAAAGAGAACACAACTATGCTTTCCTCCCGTAAACCTGTTGCTTCGCTTTCCAAGCGTCACTTGCTGCTGATGGCCGTCGGCTTCAGCACCGTATTGACCGGTTGCGCCACGTCGCCGACCTCCAAGGTCGCCTCAAGCACCAAAGTCGAGTACTACCCGAACTGCTACGAGCCGGTGCAGCACCTGCGTGCCACCGATTCGAACATGACCAAGTCGGTTGTCACCGGCGCCGCCGTCGGCGCTGTCGGCGGTGCACTGCTGGGCGCCCTGGTCGATTCCGAGAACCGTGGTCGCAACGCCGCCATCGGTGCAGCGGGCGGTGCCCTGGCGGGCGGCGCGGCCGGTTACTACACCGAGCGCCAGAAGCAGATCGCCGATGACAACCAGCGCATCGCGTCCTACGCCTCCGACGTCAACAAAAGCGCCGCCGACATCGATCGCAGCACCGCATACGCCAAGACTTCGCAGCAGTGCTACCAGAACGCGTTCACCAAACTGGTCGCCGACCGCAAGGCCAAAACCGTCAACGACACCGAAGGCCGCAAGCGCCTGGCAGAAATCGTCGCAGGCCTCAAAGAGTCCAACGATCTGATCGTTGCAGTGAACGGCAAAGCCAGCGAAGACCTGAACAACTACACCCAGGCCTACGAAAAAGACCTGCAGCAAGTCGGCGTACAGCGCACTGACGTGGTCACCGTGGCAACCGCCGACACCACGCCAGTCGTGGCGCCGGCCAAGAGCAAAAAAGCGGTGAAACCGGCGAAAAAACCGGTACTGCCAACCGTGCCGAAAGAAGCGGTCACCACCGAGAAAACCCTGCAGACCGCACAAGCCAAACAGGCCGAAAGCAAACAGGTCGCCAGCGCAGGCAACACTCAAGTCAACAGCATGTGCAAGAACCCGGACCTGGGCGATTGGGCACCGGTGCCTTGCCCGAATGCTTGATTGAGTTTCTGTAGGTCTTCGATCATTCCCATGCTCTGCGTGGGAATGATCTGTACTGGCTACACCTTGGCGCTATGCGCCGCCATCTCCTGCACTGGCAAATGATCCAGCGCTCGTTTCACCAGTAAAGCTACACAATCGAATCAATATCCAGATGAAATGGCGTGCCTACGGCATGCCCTCCGGTCATTGCCGCAATGGCTGCGTCGTGGTCTTCGGCGACCGGTGGAATCATTGCCAACTGTTCCTGAACGATGTTTTCCGGATGGGCTTTCCAGCGCAGCAGATTTTCCTGCACCCACTCGGGCTGGTCGGCGTAGCTGCCATAAACGTCGGCGTCGATGACTGTCCGCTTGTGCAGCGTTAGCAGACGGGCCTTGGTTTGGCCGATCTGTTCGACTTCTTTTTCAAGATCCCTTATCGCTTGGGCATCTCGCTGGGGATTGGCATGAGCACGGGAGAGTTTTTCGATTTTCGCTTTGAGTGCGCTCAGCTGCCCTGAGACATTTGTCAGGGCGTCGCTGACCCATTGGAATTCAGTCAAAGTCACCAGCGAGCGTTTTTTTTCCAGCGCTTCCTGCCAGCGGCGCAGGCTGGCCCAGCATCCGGGAATGTAGCTGCCGACCATCGAGTGATGGCCGTTATCTATCACCTGCCGCAGAAATGAGTCGCGCTTGGGCAAGCCATCAAACTGCCGCAGCGCTTCGGCGCAACCATGATCTTTGATCGTGCTGCAACCCGGTTCCCAGAGGATGGAGGACCTGTGGCCTTCGCCGAATTCCACCGGCATAAAATGACGTAACTGGCCGTGATGCCCATATGGGTCACCCAGGAAATTAATGATCCCGCCTATAAAAAACGCCAAACCACCCACCGGGTGAAGGGCAAGTACCACCCCATGGGTGGCGTACATCGGAACGCGGTTGGATGGCGTGTTCATCCAGGTAGAAGGAACGCTCGGTACGGGGTCGTTGTGGAAAACGATGCGATGGTGGTTCAGCTGTTTTGCAGCTTCGATAAAGGTTGAGTCGGCGGCGCGGGGGGCGCCGTAGGTGTAAAGCACGATGTCTGGTGCATATTGTTCATCGCGTCGCAACATTTCAGCCAGCAACAGTGCTACCGCACCGCCGAGACTGTGTCCGCAAATCACCAGCTTTTGCCCAATGTAGAATTTTTCCAAATACTTCACGGCAAACGTGTAGGCCACTTTCGCTGCCCGATAAAAACCGTTGTGCACTTTGCCACCCCCTTCCTCGAAGGGTATTGGTGTGCATCCGCATCAAGCCAGGCGTCGGGTCCTATCTCACTGGTTCCCCTGACACTGATCAATATCAACTCGTCGTGATGGGTGATGAAGGCCTGTGTGTCCGAGCTTTCCTTGAGTTTGCGATCGTCAAGAAAGTGCAGCTTGGCCGGGTGTTCCTGCTCATCACCCAACTCTGGATTGTTGACTTCGGGGTAGAGCAACGGGTCGAACGGCACCACTTCCAGCCGTTTCGAGTAAGGCACCTCTTCATACAGCGGGTAGTACTTCTTCGTCTGCGAGGGATCGACTTTCCACAACTCATCAAATTGCGGCAAGGCATGACCGAACCAGTTGCCACTGCTCGGCCGCAGTGGAAAGGTCACGCTATCCGTTTCGACGGGTTGGGTATTCGGGTCTTGACCAAAGTCGGTGTAACTCAACGTCGACATCAGTGCCAGTTGATAGAGGTTGAGTGCGCAAAACTCGTTGCCAGTCGACAACATCGGCCGCAGCGCCCTCATCGGACGGACTTCCAGCACATGATGTTTGTTCGGCAGTAAGGCGATGCCTTTTGGCTTGGGCGGCGGCGGGGCGAACCCAAGTTCGAACATGCCCATGTCTGCTGGGGTCATGACAGCGCCCATTCCGCTATCCGGGGCATTTTTTTTCTGAGGCGTGAATGCTCTGGTTGTTGCGGGTTGGCGAAACAGCGAGTGCAACACCGTGTTGGGTGGGGTACTGCGCGAGGTCAAGGGTGGCAAATGCGCTACGTGCTTGACCAGTTCGCTCACTTCAATCTGGTAGTAGGCTTCGGGATCAGCGAGGTCTTTTGCTGGATTTGCGAGAGTACGTACGCCTGATTTGTCGACAAAGCGGGTTTTTTCGGCGCGTACTTGTAGTTCGGTGATGGGGAGAGGGTAGTTCGTTCTATCTCTTAGATCCTTGTAGAGCTCTTCTGATCCTTGGAAGGGCTGATCGACTATGAGCATTACTGGGCCGCAGTAGTGGTTATCCACTTTTCCGGCGCCTGTAGCATCCAACTTGCCGGTGTAGACAGCGTCTTCGTAATCGATGACTTCATAAATCAAACCTGCATAAGGTTTGCCGTCGCCGAATTCGTCTACTAACTGAAAGCTCGTCGAATGACCGCGTAGCGGGCAGGCGTGGATACTGCCACCCATAAAAGGCACATCACTCACTGCTAAAGTTTGAATGTTCATCGGGTTTCGTCCTTGCCTTCCGTGCAGCCTGGGTAAATGGTGCAGATCCGTTCATCCACCATTCTGAAGGTACTGAAATCTTCGTAATTTCCATTGCAATAGCCACGCTGGTCTTCAAAGCCTTTTCCCATACAGCGCTTCCAGCCTCCCGGGACTTTGACCCAAGTGTCACCCCAGCCTGGCAGTTCTTCATCCGCTAGCTTGATTTTCAGCGTTACGGTTTTCCCCGGTAACTGAGTCAGCGTATACGCCGTGAAAGGACGACTCCGGGCGACATTTCCCTCTTCATCCATTTTTTTGCAGGTAAGCAGTTTTATCAGGTAGCGTTTGGGGCCGACTGTGCGAAAAGCCCACTGGCATTCACCAAAGAACTCACCTACGCCGTCAGTGTTGAAAGTGCCCATTTGTCGCTCTAACAACTCTGGACGCACGGCAATTGCGGCATAGTCATAACTGCGGTTGCCCCGTCCAGGGCCAAAGATGCCCATGACTTCGACCTCCACACGTTTCAACGCCAGCGGGCACCCGCTCACGGTTCGGTAAAGCGGGATTTCGGAAGTCGCTTCGTATTCCATGTAGACCTTGTTGAATCCAAGCTGAGTACCTTTCCCGCCCGGCACGGTGCACGTTTGTCCTTGGGTGGGCACGTATTTGGCTGTCAGTTCGTACTTGAAGTCAGGCGGAAAATCGGGAACGAAAGTGAAACTGTTCGACTTGCCGAGCGCGGAACAACCCAGTGTCAGGGAGAGGCAACTGCCGAGGGTCAGGCTTTGAAAGATCCGTTTCATACAGGCGCATTTCCCTGCCAATAAAGCGCTTGCTCATATACCCGCTCAAAATGCGCCGCTGGGTCCTCTTCCGGTTTCGGTTGCCATGTCTTGGGCGGCAGGTAACCCGGCGCCTTCAAGCACTGAGTCAGCAAAAAATGCACCTGCTCCGGTTGCTGCCAGCCCCACAAACGGGCCAATTGAATCTGGCCCCATAACCAGTCATCCACATTCAGCTGTGTGGCGAGGGTCGCCAGGGCTTCGGTGTGCTCGCGGATGAGGTAGCGGCGAGTGTTATCGAACTGCACGTTCGCGTAGACAATGTCCGGTGTCGGGGTTTTCAACCAGGCCGGAGCGAGCGGCAGTGGATGTTCGCCGGGGTCAGGGTTGTCAGAGACCGTCCATTGTTCAGCGTGCCAGTAGCAGACGCTGGCGATCGGCCCAAGGTATTCGGCGCGCTGCTCAGGTTGCAGATAGGCCAGGGCGCGCCCCAGTACGCGGTTATCGTGGAAGCGATACACCGCTTGATTCGGTCGCTCACCGACTACCAGCCGGTCGCGCCAGTGAGTGACCAACGCATCAAGGTCAAAGTTGATCGCGCTCGCCAGCCAGCCCCAATGACGCTCGGGCGAATCGAGCAGTGCCTGGATGAGCGGATGTTTGACGGTGCCAATATGGAAAAGAAAAGGCCCTGCTGGCGCCATTGAGCTGGCTGCCGTCCCCACATACAAATTGCGGTACTGATCGGCTCCCAGTTCTTTGGCCAACGCCGTGCGCTCGTCGAGCTGACCGTCAGTGTCGAGCATCAGATAGAGATCCCGCCCGGATCGCGATTGCTCGTGTAGCCATTGTTCGAGTGCATTCATGCGACTTCTCCAATGCTGCATTGGCCAGCGAGACAAGCCTCGCAAAGCGGGCAGTAGTCCGCTGCCTGCTGGCGGGCGGCGGTGACGATTGACAGTGGGCTGGCGATGACGGGATTCGGATTACTGGTCACAGCCTGAAGCGCCTGTAGTGGCGCAATACCCGCCAGTGGCGCACCGCCCTCGACAATGGCCACGCTGCTGAAAATCCCGCCGGCGTTGATGACGATGTGGTGACCACCCGCCTTGAACGTCAGGCTCATGCCGGCATCGATCACCACGTGAGTGGCGGTGACATGCGTCTGTTGCCCGGCCTGAATCACCAGCGACCCCGTGGACGTCGTGCTGCTATTACCGCTGATAGTGATCCGTTCATCACCGCCGATCACCGTGCTGCGCACGCCTTGGGTGGTGTGGAGTTCCTCGCCTTTGATCAGGCTGGTGCTGTTGTTGTCCACCTGCTCGAAACGGTCGTTGCTGATCAGGCTGCGGCTGTCGTTGAGGATCAGTTGCTCGATGTCGCGTTGGGCGCGCAGGTAGATTCTTTCCTGCCCGGTGCGGTCTTCAATCGACAGTTCGTTGTAGCCGCCATTGCGCGGCGAGCTTTGGCTGCGCAGAACCGTTCTGGTCTTGTTCTCGGGCAACTGATGAGCGACGGACGTGACCTTGTTGACCACGCAACCGGTGATCAACGGTTGATCCGGATCGCCCTCCTGAAATGTCACGACCACTTCCATGCCGACGCGCGGGATGGTCACCGCCCCAAAGCCTTCGCCCGCCAAACTGGATGCAACCCTTAACCAGCAACTGCTTTTTTCGCTGTTGAGTTCTGCCCGATCCCAAGGAAACTCGACACGAACCCTGCCGTACTCATCGCAAAAAATTTCCTCTCCGGGCGGCCCAGTGACACACGCTGTCTGACAGACCAGCACAGGTTTTCGCGCAGGCATCGGTGGTCGATAAAACACGTTCCAGGGAACCGCGCTGAAGCGGTTGCGGTAGCCCTGGGTAAAACCGTCCTCAGGTTTGGCAGCGCTGGTAACTGACTCTTCAAGCACCTGGGGTTGCTTTCCAGCGTGAGTGACACTGAGCAACAGCCATCGATCGTTGCAGGTTTCGCGTGGGTGTTGCGTCAGGCTGAAAAAATGACCGCTGCGCAGGGTCGACTGGTCGCTTTCGCCTTCGGCTAATTGGTAATCGGTACGGTGCCGTTCCAGTGCCTGCCGGGCGAGCTGTTTACCGCGTTTTTCGCTCTCGAAAAACAGCGGGTAGCGATAGTCTTCAAGCTCAGGAGTGAACTCGGCGGTGAAGCGACTTTCCAGCAACAGACTCGGGCGTTTCAGGTCGTAGTGTCGGCGGGTGGTCGTGCTGGGGCGGGTGCTGAAGCGCAGGGAGAATTGGCTGACCACCGAATGCTCCGCCACCAGGCCGGAGTCCTGCTGATAAGGGGTTTCGCCCAGCGTGGGGAAGAAGGTCTGGTCGTCGGTGAACACCAACACATGGCCTTCCCGGGAATGCCGATGGTGCCACGCGATGCCATCTTCGGCACACAGCCGCTGGACGAACTCGAAATCATTTTCCCCGTATTGAGTGCAGTACTCGCGCTCCTGATTCGTTCCGATGTTGAAGGTGAACGCATCGGCCTGAATGCCATGCCCCTCGAGGACCTGAGCGATGATTTGCGGCACCGTCAGGTACTGGAAAATCCGTTGGTTGTGGCTGAACTGCAAGTAGTAAAGCGCGGGCACCAGGGTCAGGTGATAACGGGTCAGGCGTTTACCGGCTTCACCGACGAGCGCATCTTCGATACGGCCATGAATGCCGTCGCCATTGAGACCGAACTGGAGAAACGCCGGCTGGCTGAGCAAGCTTTCCAGATCGAAGTCAGGGTATTCGCTAACCAGCTCGATCTGGATCGAATACAAGGTGCTGATGGCTTCGGTGCCTCCAAAGGCCAGCACTTTGAAATCGTTGCGAACCGTTGGGATCAACAACGTGAAATGAGCAGCATTGGCCGGGGCGAACATGCGCTTATCCTTTTGCTTTCCGTGGCTCGTCCTTGAGCCGAAAGAGAAGACAAATCGCGGTGCCCAAGCCATGCCCGGCGTGAGCAAACGCAAACTGTCCAGCACGCTAACAAGAGAGCAAAAGAATGAATGTCGGACTCGTCCAAAAAGTCCGTCAGAGTTTTCCGCATTCCAAAATTGCGTCAGCAATGCGTGAATGGCTTTCGATACTTTTGTAAGAAGTTTGAGGCGAACTGAGTACGTATTTGTAGAAAGATGGGTGAAATACAAAGTGCCATCATTATGATGGCACTTTGTATTGCTTATTGTCAGTTATCGCTACGTCCATGGATGACTGTAACTTTTAGGAAAGCTCCTACATTTTTCATGTTTTATTTTTGTCATGCTGTGTTCCGTTTCAGGGTGTGAATGTCTTGTGATGATTGGCGGGGTTGATAAACCGCTCTGGCTCAATGGTTGCAGGGGTAATGGGTCGAGGGTGGGGAGGTCAAAACCGGCATCAGGGGATCCCCTGTCTCCTATAGGGTGATCTCCTACAGCAACAACGAAGACGCAGTTTTATTGTTTTATCGGATGCTTGCTAATGGCCATCATTGTGATTAGGATGCGCGCCTTGAAAGAGCGCGAACTCAATTGGATGAGACTCATCGCAGCTCTTTGATATTGTCCGGCGCCATTTCAACTCCAATGGCCGTGTGACTGTAATCCTAATTAAAGGTCACGGATGTCCTACTCAAGCAAACTTTCCGCTCATTACCTTGAACTCGCAAAGGCCTCTGTTTCAAAAGAGAATTTCGCGGGCGAGGATGTTCGCTTTTCGAGCGAATATGAGGCGTTGGAAAGTGAGCTGGGTAAAGCCTCGTCCATGCACGAAAGCGGTCAGATCGACTGGCTGAAAATCCGCGAAAACAGTGAAAACCTGCTGCGCACGCAATCCAAGGATTTGCGTGTCGGCGCCTGGTTGACCTGGGCGCTGTACCAGCGTGAATCCTTCCCGGGGTTGCTGGCCGGCCTCGGTTTGCTGCACCACCTCTGTGAAAATCACTGGGCCGAAATCCACCCGAACAAGGCCCGCACCCGCGCCGCAGCCATCAGCTGGTTGGTGCCGCGTCTTGAGCAGGTGCTGAACGAAAACGTCGCGATCAAAGAGCAGTTGCCGCTGTTCCGCCGTCTGGTCGAGCATCTGGAAGGGCTCGACGCCGCGTGCACCGAGCATTTGGGCGACGACGCGCCGTTGCTGCTGCCGATTTCCCGGCGTTTGAAAAACATGGTCCAGCGCGCCGCTGACAATCAGCCGGAGCCCGGTGTGGTGGGCGCCGCGGTGGCGCAGGTCAAGCAGGCCGCGACCCAGCTGTTAACTCCCGGCGCACCGATCGACAACGAAAAAGAAGCCCACAAGGCCCTGCGTGCCCAGCAGGAAAACGCCCGTCCATTGTGTGCCTGGTGGCTCAAGCAGAAAGCCACCGACCTGCGCGCCCTGCGCCTCAATCGCACGCTGCTGTGGCTGCCGATCGACGCGGTGCCCGAGCGTAACGCCGAGCAGATCACCGTTCTGCGCGGGCTGCCGGCGGACAAACTCAAGGCCTATCAGGACCGCTACGACCAGGGGAAATACGCTGATCTGCTGGTAGAGCTGGAGGCGAGCCTGGCGAAGGCGCCGTTCTGGTTCGATGGCCAGCGAATAGTCTGGGAATGCCTCCAGGGGCTGAACGCCGAGATGGCGATGCGCGAAGTGGAAATCCACTTCGCGCTTTTGGTTCAGCGCCTGCCCGGCATCATCGAATTGCGTTTTCACGACGGCGCACCGTTCGCCGATCCGGCCACCCGCGCCTGGATCGGCGCCCACGTCATGCCGCACCTGCAAAGCGCCAGTGCGCCGCGCAAAGTCGAGGTCGCCGATACCCAGCCGGCCTGGGAGCTGGCCCTGGAAGAAGTCTTGCCGGTTCTGCGCAAGGACGGCCTCAAGGCCGCCGTGCAGATTCTCAAGCAGGGCTTGCAAAGTGCCCACGGCGGGCGGGTTCGATTCTTCTGGCAGTTCGCCCTCGCGCGGCTGTGTTTCATGGCCAAGAAATACGAACTGGCCAAGACCCAACTCGAAACCCTCGACCAAACATTACAGGACTCAGGCCTGCACGCCTGGGAGCCCGATCTTGCGCTGGAAGTGCTGCATTTGCTGCATAGCTGCTGCGAGTTGTTACCGCAGAACCATGCAGTGCGTGAACGCAAGGAAGAGATTTATCGCAGGCTGTGCCACCTCGATCTCGAAGTGGTACTCGAATAGGCCCCCGGGCCACAACCGCAAGGAGAAAAGCCATGGCCAAAGAAGGCTCGGTAGCCCCCAAGGAACGCATCAACGTCACCTTCAAACCCGCCACCGGCGGTGCTCAGGAAGAGATTGAACTGCCGCTGAAACTACTGGCAATCGGTGACTACACCCACCGCAAGGACGAACGCAAAATCGAAGATCGCAAGCCGATCAGCATCGACAAGATGACCTTCGACGAAGTGCTGGCCAAGCAAGAGCTGAGCCTGACATTGAGCGTGCCGAACCGTCTTCAGGAAGAGAGCGACACTGAAGAACTGGCCGTGAAACTGCGCGTCAACTCGATGAAGGACTTCAACCCGGCCTCGCTGGTCGAGCAAGTGCCCGAGCTGAAAAAACTGATGGAACTGCGCGACGCGCTGGTGGCCCTCAAAGGCCCGTTGGGTAACGCGCCTGCGTTCCGCAAAGCCATCGAAGGCGTTCTCGCCGACGACGAATCCCGCGGTCGCGTACTGGGTGAGCTGGGCCTGAACGCCGCAGCCCAGGACGCCTGAGTCTCTATCAGCCAAGGAAGCCAACACCATGAGTTCGAGTGCAGCGCAGCAAAAAAGTAACGAGAATGGCGAATACAGCATTCTCGACAGCATCATCGCCGAAACCCGCCTGACGCCGGACGACGAAGCCTACGACATCGCCAAACGCGGTGTGTCGGCGTTCATCGAAGAGCTGCTCAAGCCGCAGAACAACGGTGAGCCGGTCAAGAAGGCCATGGTCGACCGCATGATCGCCGAGATCGATGCCAAGCTCAGCCGTCAGATGGACGAAATCCTCCACCACCCGGACTTCCAGTCCCTGGAATCGTCGTGGCGTGGCCTGCAGTTGCTGGTCGACCGCACCAACTTCCGCGAAAACATCAAGATCGAAATCCTCAACGTCTCCAAGGACGACCTGCTGGACGACTTCGAAGATTCGCCGGAAGTGATGCAGTCGGGCTTGTACAAGCACATCTACACCGCTGAATACGGCCAGTTCGGTGGTCAGCCGGTGGGCGCGATCATCGCCAACTACTACATGTCCCCAAGCTCGCCGGACGTGAAACTGATGCAGTACGTGTCCAGCGTAGCCTGCATGTCCCACGCGCCGTTCATTGCTGCCGCCGGCCCGAAATTCTTCGGCCTGGAAAGCTTCACCGGCCTGCCGGACCTCAAAGATCTGAAAGATCACTTCGAAGGCCCGCAATTCGCCAAATGGCAGAGCTTCCGCCAGTCGGAAGACTCCCGTTACGTTGGCCTGACCGTGCCGCGTTTCCTGCTGCGTAACCCGTACGACCCGGAAGAAAACCCGGTCAAATCGTTCGTGTACAAAGAAACCGTCGCCAACAGCCACGAGCACTACCTGTGGGGCAACACTGCCTACGCGTTCGGCACCAAGCTGACCGACAGCTTCGCCAAATTCCGCTGGTGCCCGAACATCATCGGCCCACAAAGCGGTGGTGCGGTTGAAGACCTGCCGTTGCACCACTTCGAAAGCATGGGCGAAATCGAAACCAAGATTCCTACCGAAGTATTGGTTAGCGACCGTCGTGAATACGAACTGGCCGAGGAAGGTTTCATCTCCCTGACCATGCGCAAAGGCTCCGACAACGCGGCGTTTTTCTCCGCAAGCTCGGTGCAGAAGCCGAAGTTCTTCGGCATCAGCGCAGAAGGCAAGGCCGCAGAACTGAACTACAAGCTCGGCACCCAACTGCCGTACATGATGATCGTCAACCGCCTGGCTCACTACTTGAAAGTGCTGCAGCGCGAGCAACTCGGTTCGTGGAAAGAACGTACCGACCTCGAGCTGGAACTCAACAAGTGGATCCGACAGTACGTGGCCGACCAGGAAAACCCGAGCGCCGAAGTCCGTGGCCGTCGTCCACTGCGCGCCGCCCAGATCATCGTCAGCGATGTTGAAGGCGAGCCGGGCTGGTACCGCGTCAGCCTGAACGTGCGCCCGCACTTCAAGTACATGGGTGCCGATTTCACCCTGTCGCTGGTTGGCAAGCTGGACAAAGAGTAAGCGGAGCCTAACTCATGACTGGATACGGCAGCCTTTTCGAACGCCTGGGTGGCGACGCAGACAAACGCGTCGGCTGGAGCCGCGAGGTCTCCGCCATGGCGTCCGTGGCTGCCCATCTGGCCAAGATGCTCAGCACCCGTGCGGGCAGCGTGCAAACGCTGTCCGATTACGGGCTACCCGATCTCAATGACATGCGCCTGAGCCTGCACGACTCCCTGAGTCAGGCCCGTTTGGCCATCGAGAATTTCATCGAAGCCTACGAGCCACGCCTGAGCAATGTGCGTGTCATTTCCCTGCCGCGTGACAACGATCAGCTTCGCCTGTCCTTCAGCATCGAAGGCCTGCTGGAAGTTGATGGTTTCAAGCGCCAGGTCAGTTTCGCCGCGCGCCTGGATGGCAGCGGTCAAGTGAAGGTCAACTAAGGAGACTCCGATGTCCGGCAAACCCGCAGCACGCGTCACCGACCCCACCGCTTGCCCGCTCCCCGGCCACGGCACCAACCCGATCGCCGCCGGTTCCGGCGACGTATTCTTCGACGGCCTCGCGGCCGCCAGCCAAGGCGATGCCTCGGCATGTGGTGGTGCGATGGTTGGCGATCTTGCGACGACTGTGTTGATTAACGGTAAACCAGCGGCCACGGTGGGTTCTGTTGGTACTCATGGCAATAAGGTTACGGCTGGGTCTTCGACGGTGATTATTGGGAATTCGCATACGCCGGTGCCGTTTGTGGCGCCAGTTCCGTTGAACATTTTTGGTTTTGATGTACGTATTCAGTTGATGGACCCGGTATCTGGAGCTCCACTTAAAAACGTTGCATACATCGCCACTCTTGAAGATGGCTCGGAAATTCAAGGTGTAACGGACGAGACCGGACTGTCTAAATCACTGGGTTCAAAAGCTCAAGTTCAGAATATTCAAATTTCGGCTATTCCAAATTGGTTGGTTAGGGGGGAGTGAAATGCCTCAGGCCGTAAAAATCGCAACTGTTGCGACAACTCCCGCGAAAGACCATACGCCAGTTCAAATTTACTTGGTAAGCGATCAAGACTTCGTAATTCCAGTCGTCTTTCCAGACTACAAGATTCATGTTGAGGCAATGGGTGTTAGTCACAAATTCTCTGATTTAGGTCACGCAGGTGTGCTGATTGTCAATGGGAAAACAGGTCTGACGAAGTATGGGGAATACGGACGTTATGAAGGCGCAGGTCCACCTGGAATTGTAAGGGTACGCCCCGTGTCTAACGTTACGATCAAAGGTGGAGCGATAACTGAATTGTCGCTCAAAAAAACCTTGAGGAGCATGTCTACGTCTTATGGGCAGTCGAGCAATGTATCCGGGGTCGTTCTTAGAGGCGCAGCCTTTGCTCAAGCCGAAGCGTGGCTGAAAAACAAAGAAAAAGACAACGCCAATATGGATAGAGAACCGTACAGCTTGAGAAGCCATAACTGCATGACGTTTGTGGCTGATTTGGTTGATAGTCTCAATCTCGGAGCGCCTAAAAGGTCATATTTCGCTGTGATACCAAAAGACTATATGGAAGATTTCCAAGAAACAAAGCCGGATCTGGATTACATATTTAGCACCGATACGCTGGAGATAAAAGATTGATCTGGTTGAAACGCTTTCTAATGGTTGTTGGCGCACTGTCGTTGTTGGTAGCTTTGGGGGTGATATTTTTTATGGACTTTTCAAAAGATAAGCCACATTTGCTCAGTGAATATCCTAATTCCCACTGGAGAGGTGGTGCCGATGGCGGTCAGTATATTGAAGTGACCAAGTCGGAGCCTCCTTATTATTTCGTGCAAGTAAGACATGAGAGTGGCGAGTTATGGGACGAAGGCTGGCTCAAGTTTGGAGATGAGAATAGTGAGCCGCTCACGGCTAATAGTGTGATCGCCTTCTCTGGAGAGGGTGTTATTTATCTTCAGCAGCGAAAAGTGCTTAGTTCAGATAAGGCGAAGGCGAAATAGCTTTAGTGAATCTTGAAAGGGTTGAAAAATGAAAGCTAAAAGGAACTGCCCCCGGTTTTCTGCTCCATTGCAAGGAGCGGAATTGACGAGCTGCGCGAAAAAAGTGAGGGCAATAATTCTACTGGCACTTGCATTGGTTTTGCCGTTCGCGGTGTTTGAAATCTATGTAGTAACAGCCCATGGATTTGCCGAGCCCTATAGCTATTTTTTCTCAGTTCCTTTGGCGGTTGTTTCTTTTCTGCTTGTGCAGCTCGTTGTTGGTTATGCCGTTGTGAAAGGCTGGGCCCTCTGCAACATGCAAGGCAATTACACGCTTTTGCTTGCATGGTTCATCACTTTATTTGTTCTGTTTTCACTCCCTCGGCTCGAACCCCGAGGGGGGGTGTAAATGAACGGCGTTTATTTTTTGTCTGCGCGGCATTTTGGTTGATGACCTCGATGTTTGGGGTGGCTGCCCTTTATCGATTCAATCAGTGGGTGTTCCGTGAAATTTTCTAATGGGCCGAACCCAATGATCGCTGCTCGTTCGATGAAGGGCAGGGTATTGCAGTGCCCGATCGCATTCCTGAGTTCCGTCCAATGATCAGGTCCGACATCGAGCGCAGTCCAAAGGCAGTTTTTTCATGAGATCTACTACCAGGCAGGTAACCCGTGTCCTTTAACCACTACTACCAAAGCGAACTCACCGCACTTCGCCAGTTAGGTCGTCGTTTCGCCGAGCGTAGCCCGGCGTTGGCGCCTTTCCTTGGGCAAGCCGGGCGGGATCCGGATGTGGAGCGGTTGCTGGAGGGTTTTGCCTTTCTGACCGGCCGCCTGCGCCAGAAGCTCGACGACGAGTTGCCAGAACTCAGCCATTCGCTGATGCAGTTGCTGTGGCCCAACTACATGCGGCCACTGCCGGCGTTCAGCATTTTGCAGTTCGACCCGCTGAAGCGTTCCGGGCCTGCGTTGAGGGTCGAGCGTGATACGCCGGTGGAGAGTGTGCCGGTCGATGATGTGCGCTGCCGTTTTCGCACGTGCTATCCGACCGAGGTGTTGCCGCTGGATCTGGCCGCGCTGACTTACTCGGTGAAGGGTGACGGTTCGCTGTTGAGCCTGCGCCTGGAGATGAGCGCCGACGGTCACCTTGGCGAGTTGGAGCTGAGTCGTCTGCGCCTGCACTTTGCCGGTGAGCGCTACATCAGCCAGATGCTTTACCTGAGCCTGTTGCGCAACCTTGAGGGCATCGAGCTGATCCCGCTGGATGGCGCCGGCAAACCCATCAACGGTGTAAGCGGCCAGCCGATGGCGTTCAAGATGCCCGGCGACCGTGTGCAGCCGGTGGGTTTTGCCGAAGAGGAGGCGTTGATCCCGTATCCGCTGAACACCTTCCGCGGCTACCGCTACCTGCAGGAATATTTCGCCTTCCAGGACAAGTTCCTGTTCGTCGATATCAACGGTCTGGACCTGCTCAAGGCATTGCCGGAAGACACGCTCAAGCAGATGCGCGGTCTCGAATTGCGTTTCGATATTCGCAAGAGCGGCATCATGCGTATGCGTCCGACCCTGGACAACGTGAAGCTCTACTGCACGCCGATCGTTAACCTGTTCGAGCACGATGCTTTGCCCATTCGCCTCGATGGCAAACAGGACGAATACCTGCTGTTGCCGGCCGAGTTCGACCTGCAAAACTGCGGCGTGTTCTCGGTGGAAACCGTGACTGGCTGGAAGCCCGGCGGCCTCGGTTATCAGGAGTACGTGCCGTTCGAATCCTTCGAACACGACCCGAGTTTCGACGTGCCCACCAGCCGTCCGCATTACAGCATCCGCCAGCGTTCGTCCTTGCTGCACGACGGCCTCGACACCTACCTGAGCTTCGGCATCCGCCACACCGAAGCTCACGAAACCCTGTCGATCGAGCTGATGTGCACCAACCAGAACCTGCCGCGCAAGCTCAAGCTCGGCGACATCTGCATGGCCTGCGAAGACACGCCGGAGTTTCTGAGTTTTCGCAACATCACGCCGGCCACCTCCAGCTTCGCGCCGCCGCTGAACCGTGACTTCCTCTGGAAGCTGATCAGCAACATGTCGCTCAACTATCTGTCGCTGGCCGACGTCAATGCGCTGAAGGTGATTCTCGAAACCTACGACCTGCCGCGCTACTACGACCAACACGCAGAAAAAGTCAGCAAACGCCTGCTGGGCGGGCTCAAGTCGATCAAGCACCAACACGTCGACAGATTGCATCGAGGGTTGCCGGTACGCGGGTTGCGCACTGAGCTGACCATCGACCCGGAAGGGTATATCGGCGAGGGCGACCTGTTCGTGTTCGCTTCGGTTCTTAACGAGTTTTTCGCGCTTTACGCCAGTCTCAATTCGTTCCACGAGCTGCGGGTAAAAAGCACACAGGGAGAGGTGTACCAATGGACACCACGTATGGGCCTGCAGCCCCTGCTTTAAGCGGGCTGACCCGGGTAATACGCGAGTACTCGCTGTTTCAGGCCGTGCTGCTGGTGATTGACCGGCTGCGCGATGCACACCCGCACCTGAGCGAAGACGACCTCTACGACCAGCTGGAATTCCAGGCCAACCCGAGCCTGGGTTTCCCTGGCAGCGACGTCGATCGCGTGGAGTTTTTCAAAGAGCATGGGCAGATGCGTGCGCGTCTGCGTTTCAACCTGATCGGCCTGGTCGGTTCCGGTTCGCCGCTGCCGGCGTTCTATGGCGAACAGGCCCTGGGCGACAGCGAAGACGGCAACCCGACCCGCAACTTCCTCGACCTGTTTCACCATCGCCTGCAACGGCTGATGCTGCCGATCTGGCGCAAGTACCGCTACCGCGCGAGCTTCCAGAGCGGCGCGCTCGATCCGTTTTCCTCGCAGCTATTTGCGTTGATCGGCCTCGGTGGCGAAGAGATCCGCAAGGCCCAGGAACTGAACTGGAAACGCCTGCTGCCGTACCTCGGCCTGCTCAGCTTGCGGGCGCACTCGGCGGCGCTGATCGAAGCAGTGCTGCGCTACTACTTCAAGCACGCCGAACTGACCATCGAGCAGTGCATCGAGCGCCGCGTTGAAATCCTCGACGAGCAACGCAATCGCCTGGGTCGCGCCAACAGCATGCTCGGCGAAGACCTGGTGCTGGGCGAACACGTGCGCGATCGCAGCGGCAAATTCCGCATTCATATCCGCGAACTCGACTGGCAACGCTTTCACGAATTCCTGCCGATCGGTTTCGGCTACCAGCCGCTGTGCGCGCTGGTGCGGTTCACCCTGCGTGACCCGCTCGATTACGACATTCGCCTGGTGCTGCGCCAGGAAGAAATCCGCGAACTGCGCATCGGTGAGCAGAACGCCTGTCGCCTGGGATGGACCAGTTGGCTCGGCCGCGAAAAAGCGGACGGCGTGGTAACCCTGGGCAGCAAAATTCATTAAGGACAGATGACACATGATCAACGTAGACCTGCAACAACTTATCCAGGCGCTGGACGCCGAAACCCGTCGTGATCTGGAAAGTTCTGCCGAACGCTGCGTCGCCCGTGGCGGCAGCAAGATCCTCGTCGAAGACCTGCTGCTGGGCCTGCTGGAGCGCCCGCAAGGCCTGCTCGCACGTGCGTTGCAAGATGCCGAAGTCGATGCCGGCGAACTGAGCGCCGCATTGCAGTCGCGGGTCGAGCACAGCGCCTCGCGCAACCCGGTGTTTGCCCCGGAACTGGTGCAGTGGCTGCAAGACGCGTTGCTGGTGGCCAACCTCGAGTTGGGCCAGAGTCAGGTCGAACAAGCCGCGTTGATCCTCGCCCTGCTGCGCAACCCGATGCGTTACGCCGGCAGCCGCTATCAGTCGTTGCTGGCCAAGCTGAACATCGAGCGCCTGAAAGAATTCGCCCTGTCGCAGAAAGAACAACCGGCCACCGGTAAACCCGCCGTGCCCGGCGAATCGCTGCTGCAGCGCTTCACCCACAACCTCACCCAACAGGCCCGCGACGGCAAACTCGACCCGGTACTGTGCCGCGATGGCGCGATCCGCCAGATGGTCGACATCCTCGCCCGTCGCCGCAAGAACAACCCGATCGTGGTCGGTGAAGCTGGCGTCGGTAAAACCGCGATCGTCGAAGGCCTGGCCTCGCGCATTGCGGCCGGTGAAGTGCCGCAAGTCTTGAAAGGCGTTGAGCTGCTGTCGCTGGACATGGGCCTGTTGCAGGCCGGTGCCAGCGTCAAAGGTGAATTCGAGCGTCGCCTCAAAGGCGTGATCGACGAAGTCAAAGCTTCGCCGAAACCGATCATCCTGTTCATCGACGAAGCCCACACCCTGATCGGCGCGGGCGGCAATGCCGGCGGCTCCGACGCGGCCAACTTGCTGAAACCGGCCCTGGCCCGTGGCGAGTTGCGCACCATCGCCGCCACTACGTGGGCGGAGTACAAGAAGTACTTCGAAAAAGACCCGGCTCTGGCCCGTCGTTTCCAACCGGTGCAACTGCACGAACCGACTGTCAGCGAAGCGGTAACCATCCTGCGTGGCCTGGCTCAGGTCTACGAGAAGAGCCACGGCATCTACCTGCGCGACGACGCAGTGGTTGCGGCGGCCGAGTTGTCTGCTCGCTATCTCGCCGGCCGTCAGTTGCCGGACAAAGCCGTCGACGTGCTCGACACCGCGTGCGCCCGTGTGCGCATCAGCCTCGCCGCCGCCCCGGAAAGCCTGGAGCGCTTGCGTGGTGAGCTGGCCGAAGGTGGCCGTCAGCGTCAGGCTCTGCGTCGTGACGCCGAAGCCGGTTTGCTGATCGATCACGAAGCGCTGGACGCTCTGGAAGATCGCCTGGCCGACGCCGAAGAAGAAAGGGTCGCTCTGGAAACCCTCTGGACCGAACAAAAAGCACTGGCCGAGCGCCTGCTGGACCTGCGTCAGCAACTGGCCAAGGCCCGTGAAGCCGCTGCCGTCGAACCGACCATCACGGTTGAAGAAGACGCTGAAGGCACCGTGATTGAAACCTTGCCAATAGACGAAGCACAAAGCGTCGCGTCCCTGGAAACTGCGCTGAACGAAACTCACCGCGCCCTGACCGATGCCCAGGTCAAGGAGCGTCTGGTGAGCTTCGAAGTCTGCCCGCGTCTGGTGGCCGAAGTGATCAGCGCCTGGACCGGCGTGCCGTTGGCGCAACTGGCCCGCGAACACAACGCCAAGGTCGCAAGCTTCGCCACCGACCTGCGCACACGTATTCGTGGTCAGGAGCAAGCGGTTCACGCCCTCGACCGTTCGATGCGCGCCACTGCCGCTGGCCTCAACAAGCCTGATGCACCGGTCGGCGTGTTTCTGCTGGTCGGCCCGAGCGGCGTCGGCAAGACCGAAACCGCGCTGGCCCTCGCCGATTTGCTGTACGGCGGCGACCGCTTCATCACCACCATCAACATGTCCGAGTTCCAGGAGAAGCACACCGTCTCGCGTCTGATCGGTGCGCCACCGGGCTACGTCGGTTACGGCGAGGGCGGCATGCTCACCGAAGCCGTGCGGCAGAAACCGTACTCGGTGGTATTGCTCGATGAAGTCGAGAAAGCCGACCCGGACGTGCTCAACCTGTTCTACCAAATCTTCGACAAAGGCGTGGCCAACGATGGGGAAGGGCGCGAGATCGACTTCCGCAACACGCTGATCCTGATGACCTCGAACCTGGGCAGCGACCGCATCAGCGAACTCTGCGAAAACGGTGCGCGGCCGACTGCCGAAGTCCTCGAAGAAACCATTCGCCCGGTGCTCAGCAAGCACTTCAAACCGGCGTTGCTGGCGCGCATGCGCGTGGTGCCTTACTACCCGGTCGGTGGCCCGGTGCTGCGCGAGCTGATCGAAATCAAACTCGGCCGTTTGGGCGATCGCCTGAACCGTCGTCAGCTCGATTTCACTTACTCCCAGGACCTCGTCGATCACCTGGCCGAACGCTGCACCCAAAGCGACAGCGGCGCACGCCTGATCGACCACTTGCTGGACCTGCACGTGCTGCCGTTGGTGGCTGACCGTTTGCTCGACGCAATGGCTACCGGCGAAAACCTCAAGCGTGTGCATGCGACGCTCGACGGTGACGCCAGCGTGATGTGCGAGTTCGCCTGAGGTGGGTGTGATGTTCACTCAAGTGCCGCAACCGCTGGTCTATGCCGAAGCCTTGCTGGTGCAGTTCGCCAGCCTGTCGCGCGCGGCGGACGGTGCTGCGCTGCTGGGTGACTTCGTGCGCGGTTTGGCCGAGCTCAGCGGCTGCGAGCTGACGCAGCTGTACCTGCTGGACGCGACCCATACCTGCCTGGGGATGAACGCCGAGTGCCTGAACGGCATTCTGCAACCTCGGGAAGGGGCGAGCCTGCCGGCGGATTACAACGGTGAACAACTGCTGCAATTCTCCTTGTGCCAGAACCGCGTGGTGTGCCTCAGCGAGCTGAGCGGCAGCCTGCACGAAACCAGTTTTCTACCGCTCCAGGCCACGCCCTGGCAGTCACTGTTGTGCGTGCCGTTGGTCAATCAGCAAAAGGCTGTCGAAGGTTTGCTGCTGTGTGCCAGTCACCGGCAGATCGACCTGCAAGGCTTTGCTGATTCCCTTGGTCAACTGGGCTCGTTCGTGCTCGGCCAATTGCACTTGCTGCAACGTTTGCGTCGGCCGGCCGGCGATACACGACCGGCGTCGGTCAGTGTCCCGAGCGTCAGCGGTTATGGCTTGATCGGCAAGAGCGCGGCGATGCGCCAGACCTATTCGCTGATCAGCAAAGTTTTGCACAGCCCGTACACCGTGCTGCTGCGCGGCGAAACCGGCACCGGCAAGGAAGTGGTCGCGCGGGCGATTCACGACTGCGGTCCGCGACGTTCCCAGGCGTTCATCGTGCAGAACTGCGCGGCGTTCCCTGAGAATCTGCTGGAAAGTGAACTGTTCGGCTACCGCAAAGGCGCCTTCACCGGCGCCGACCGCGACCGTGCCGGGCTGTTCGACGCGGCCAATGGCGGCACCTTGTTGCTCGATGAAATCGGCGACATGCCGTTGTCCCTGCAAGCCAAGCTGTTGCGCGTATTGCAGGAAGGCGAGATTCGCCCGCTGGGTTCCAACGACACCCACAAGATCGACGTGCGCATCATCGCCGCGACGCACCGGGATTTGGCGGTGCTGGTCAGCGAAGGCAAATTCCGCGAAGACTTGTACTACCGCCTCGCGCAATTCCCGATCGAGCTGCCGGCCCTGCGTCAGCGCGAAGGCGACATCCTCGATCTGGCCCGGCACTTCGCCGACAAGGCTTGCGCGTTTCTGCAACGCGATGCCGTGCGTTGGTCCGACGCGGCGCTGGATCACCTGTCCGGCTATGCCTTCCCCGGCAACGTTCGCGAACTCAAAGGCCTGGTCGAACGCGCAGTGCTGTTGTGCGAAGGCGGCGAGTTGCTGGCCGAGCATTTCTCCCTGCGCATGGAAGCCATGCCGGAAGACAACAGTCTGAACCTGCGCGAACGCCTGGAGCAGGTCGAACGCAGTTTGCTGCTCGACTGCCTGCGCAAGAACGACGGTAACCAGACCCTCGCCGCCCGCGAACTCGGATTGCCACGCCGCACGCTGCTGTACCGCCTCGGGCGCCTGAATATCAATTTGGGTGATTTCGATGGTTAACCCCATTTTTGAGCGGCGAAATCCTGTGGCGAGGGAGCTTGCTCCCGCTCGACTGCGCAGCAGTCGCAATCCAGCCAACACGGTCTGCCTGAATAAACGGGACAGCCGGTTTTGGGGCTGCTCCGCAGCCCAGCGGGAGCAAGCTCCCTCGCCACAAAGGCAGCGCTCAGGCCCCATGGCTAGAGTGCTCGAACCTGCCTCATTCGCTTCTAACAGCGCCGCCCAAACGGGTCGGCGCTTTGTGCTTTGTCTACCCCTGGAGACCCTCTGATGCCTGTTCGTCACTGGCAAGCCGTCCTGCTGACCCTCGTCGTTCTATGCGGCCTCGGCGGCTGTAGCGGCAATTACAAATACAACGACAACACCTATCGCCCATTGGGTGATCCGCAGGCGGTCAATCGCGGCAAGTGACCGCAAGGAGTATCACCATGGAACTGGTTTTCGAAATGCTGAATACCAAGCAGTTCGTGCCCACGGATTTGTGCCAGAAGACCTTCAAGCAGGCCGGTGGCGTGATCGGCCGGGGCGAGGATTGCGACTGGATCATCCCCGACCGCAAGCGTCACCTGTCCAACCACCACGCGTTGATCAGCTACCGCGAAGGCACGTTTTTCCTGACCGATACCAGCAGCAACGGTATCCAGGACAGCGAAAGCGGTGCGCGTCTGCGCAAAGGCGAGCCAATGCGCATCGAGCACGGCAGCGTATACGTGCTGGGTGACTTCGAGATCCGCGCGCGACTGGTGCGCGACCCGGCGACGTTCGACGTTGAAGCTGGCCGTCCGCAGGCCGCGGGCAGCATCATTCCAGACGATGCCTTCCTCGACCTCGACCCGCTGAATGCCCTCGACCAGCAAGAGCGCGTGTATTCGGAAATCGACGAACTGATCTCCCCGAGCACCACCATCGAAGACACCCGTCAGCGTGCCGACTATGCGCGCATCGACATGGAAAGCCTGATGGTCCCGGAGCTGATCGACGCCCCGGCAGAGCCTGCGCCAGCCCCGAAGCCTGCGGCTGTGGCGCGTCAGAGTGAAGGCTTCTGGGAGCACTTCGGTGCCGCCCTCGGTGTGGACCTCAAAGGCCTCGACCACGACGCTCGCGAAGCCCTGGCCCTGAACGCAGCACGCCTGCTCAAGCAAAGCGTCGGCGGTTTGCAGCAGAGTCTGCGCACCCGCAGTGAACTGAAAAACGAACTGCGCCTGGCCCAGACCACGGTGCAAGGCACCCATAAGAATCCACTGAAATTTGCCGTCGATGCCGGTGAAGCGCTGGGCATTTTGTTGCAGGGCAACAAGCCGGGTCAGTTGCCGGCCGAGCAAGCGATCTCCCGTGCGTTCCGCGATTTGCAGGCGCATCAGGTGGCGTTGCTGACTGCCAGCCGCGCCGCTGTTCGCGGCACCCTGGAACACTTCTCGCCGCAACAGCTGACCCTGCGTTTCGAGCGCGACAACAAGCCGTTGCTCGCCACCTCCGGCAGTCGCTGGAGAGCCTACGGGCGTTATCACCAGGCTCTGCGTCTGGACGATGACTGGAGCGAACGCCTGCTGGCCCGCGACTTTGCCCAGGCCTACGAAGAACAGATCCGCCTGATTTCTACCCTTCACACCGACCACCAAGGATGATGCGCATGTCTCGCTGCTCGACCGCTTTTTTCAAGACGCTGACGGCGCTCATTGCCCTTGTGCTGTTGGCCGGATGCTCGTCGTTGTCGCCGTATTCCAAAGTGACCAAAGTCAACCTGAAGCTCACCGGCAGCGATCAGCTGAACCCGGACCTCAACGGGCGTCCGTCGCCGATTGTCGTGCGTCTGTTCGAGCTCAAGCACCCGGTGACATTCGAGAACGCCGACTTCTTCAGTCTGTACGAACGCGCCAAGGAATCCCTGGTCCCGGACCTGGTGGCCAGCGAAGAACTCGAGCTGCGCCCGGGTGAAACCGTCGAGCTCAAGCTCAGTGTGGAGGAGGGCAGCCGTTACGTCGGCGTGCTCGCGGCTTACCGCGACCTGCCGGAAACCAAATGGCGCTACACCGTGCAAATCACTCCGCTGGAAGTCACCGTGGCTGACCTGACCCTCGATCGGGCCGGCATCCGCAATACCCATGAAACGCTCGCCAAGGCGGATGACTGATCATGAATTCCCATAAAGTCATTTGGCAGGAAGGCATGCTGCTGCGTCCGCAGCACTTCCAGCACAACGATCGTTACTACGACCACCAGATGAAGACCCGTACCCAGTTGCTGGGCAGCTACATCTGGGGCTTCCTGAACCTGGAAATCGACTTGCAGTTCCTCAACATGGGCAAACTGGTGATCAGCCAGGCCTCGGGGATTCTGCCGGACGGCAGCCTGTTCGAACTCGGCGGCAACACCGAGCCGTTGGCCCTGGACGTGCCGCCGAACACTGGCAACACGCCGATCTACCTGGCGCTGCCGCTGGTCACCGGTAACCACATCGAGTCTCGCCGCCCGGAGCAGTCCGACGTGCTGGCACGCTACACCGCGTACGACGCGGAAGTCGCCGACTCCAATGCCGGCGACGACTCCGCCAGCCAGGTCAGCTGCGGTCGTCCGGACTTCAAACTGTTGCTCGGCGAGCAGCAGAGCGACCAGGCCTACGTGAAGCTGAAAATCTGCGAAGTGCTCGACACCACGCCCGACGGCGTGATCAGCCTCGACCCCGACTTCGTGCCGACCTACATTCAGGCGCACTCCTCCAGCTACCTGCTGTCGTGCCTCAAAGAAGTCATCAGCATGCTCGGCCACCGGGGCGACACCATCGCCGAGCGGATCAGCTCCAACGGCAAGGTCGGTGGCGCGGAAATCGGCGACTTCATGATGCTGCAACTGATCAACCGCACCGAAATGCTGCTGCGCCATTACCTCGGCCTGGAACAGGTTCACCCGGAAGAGTTGTACCGCACGCTGCTGACCATGCTCGGCGATCTGGCGACGTTTTCCAGCGAGAGCAAGCGCCCGCGTCTGGACAGCCGTTACCAGCACAGCGACCAGGGCGCGAGTTTCCGCAAACTGATGGAAGCGATTCGTCAGGTGCTGTCGATGGTGCTCGAACAGCACGCCATCGAACTGGTGCTGCAAGCGCGTCAGTACGGGATCATCGTGTCGCCCTTGCACGACCACAAACTACTGGGCTCGGCCTCGTTCGTGCTCGCGGCCAGTGCCAACTGCGACTCCGAGGAACTGCGTCATCGCTTGCCGGCGCACCTCAAGGTCGGCCCGGTGGAGCGCATTCGCCAACTGGTCAACCTGCACCTGCCTGGCATCAAGGTCAAACCGTTGCCGGTGGCCCCGCGGCAGATCGCGTTCCACTCCAACAAAACCTATTTCATCCTCGAACTCAGTTCCGAAGACCTGGCGCAACTCGAGCGCTCCGGCGGCTTCGCGTTTCACGTGTCCGGCGAATTCGCCGAGCTTGAACTGAAATTCTGGGCCATCAGGAACTGACCGACATGATCAAGGACATGGAATACAACCAGGACGACAAAACCGTCCTGCTCGACCGCCAGGGCCACGGCCCGGCGTCGAGTCCGCTGACTGACTTCGCTGCACCGCCGCGTTTCGAACAGCTGGAAGAGCGGATGATTTACGCCGCGCGTTTGCGCCCGGCCGAAGCGTTCAACATCAGCCTCAATTCGTTGGTGGCTGCTGCTTCCGAGCTGCTGTCGGAAGTGGTTCGACTCAAGCACAGCGACACCCGCGAAGACCTGTACGCGCTCAACGAGCGACTGACTGCCGGGCTCAAACTGTTTGAAGTGCGTGCGCTGCATAACGGCGCTGAAAGCAGCCAGGTGATGGCCGCCCGTTACGTGCTCTGCACCGTGGTCGACGAAGCCGTCGTCACCACGCCGTGGGGCAACGAAAGCGAGTGGTCGCAGATGAGCCTGCTCAGCAGCTTCCACAACGAAACCTTCGGTGGCGAGAAGTTCTTCCAGCTGCTCGATCGCCTGTCGAAAAACCCGGTCAAGCACCTGCCAATGCTGGAGCTGATGTACCTGTGCCTGTCCCTCGGTTTCGAAGGCAAGTACCGGGTGCAAGCCCGCGGCATGCTCGAACTCGAAGGCATTCGCGATGCTTTGTATCGGCAGATTCGTCAACTGCGCGGCGACGTGCCGCGTGAGCTGTCGCCGCATTGGGAAGGCTTGAACGATCAGCGTCGCAGCCTGGTGCGCATCGTGCCGGCGTGGATGGTGGTGCTGTTCACCGTGGTTTGCCTGGTGGTGATGTATTCGGGTTTCGCCTGGGTACTGGGCGAGCAACGCGAAACCGTTCTGCAACCTTACCAGCAGCTGGATCCGGCCGCGGTTCAGCCACAGTCGAAGCCGTAAACAGGGACGTGTGATGAAAAAGTTTTTCAAGAAAGTCGGCGCATTCCTGCGCCAGACCTGGGTCTGGACCTTGCTGCTGGTGCTGTTCGTCGCGCTGCTGGTGTGGTTCGTCGGGCCGCTGCTGGCGGTCAATGACTACAAGTTCTGGGAAGGTTCGACCTCCCGCCTGCTGACCATCAGTGTGCTGTTCCTGATCTGGGGCCTGACCATGGTCTTCGTCAGCTGGCGCGCCGGTGTGCGCAAAAAGGCTGTGGAAGAAACCGAAGACGGCCAGGACCGTATCCGCCGTGAAGAGCTGATCGACGAAGAGCAGAAAGAGCTTCGCGTGCGCTTCAAGGATGCGTTGAAAACCCTGAAGACCTCGAGCCTCTATCGCGGTCGCAGCGAACGCTGGCGCAGCGATTTGCCGTGGTACTTGCTGATCGGCCCGCAGGGCAGTGGCAAGACCAGCCTGCTGGACTTCTCGGGCCTCGAGTTTCCGATCAACAAGATCGACCGCAAACTCACCCGCGACACCCTCGGCACTCGGCATTGCGACTGGTACTTCGCCGACCACGGCGTGCTGATCGACACCGCCGGGCGTTACCTGACCCAGCCGGATGCGGAAGTCGATGGCAGCGCCTGGAGCACTTTGCTCGACCTGCTGCGCAAGCGCCGCCGCAACCGTCCATTGAACGGTGTGCTGGTGACCATCCCGGTGGAAACACTGCTGGGCGGCAGCGAGCAAGACCTCGACACCCTGGCTCGCCAGGTGCGTGCGCGTCTGCAAGACGTGCATCAGAAACTGCACGTCGACGTGCCGATTTATCTGGTGCTGAGCAAGGCCGATCGCCTGCTCGGTTTCGACGAGTTCTTTGATCAGCTGACCCGCGAAGAAAGCGATCAGGTACTCGGCACCAGCTTCCGCAAAGAGCAGAGCGGCACCGACGTGGCTGTACTGCGCGCCGAGTTCGAAGAGCTGCTGCGTCGCCTGAACAGCCAGGTGATCATGCGCATGCACCAGGAGCGCGACACCCAGCGCCGTGGCCGCATCCTCGACTTCCCGCATCAACTGGGGCAGATCGGCGAGCGTCTGTGCCTGTTCGTCGACATGGCGTTCACCGGCAACCGCTACCAGCGTGTCAGCCAGTTGCGCGGTTTCTACCTGACCAGCGCGCCGCACCTGACTCAGGAAATGGACCAGACCACCGCCGGCATCGGCGCCAATCTGGGGATGAACACCGGCGTGCTGCCGACCCTGCGCAGTGGCCGTTCGCGGTTCATTCACCATTTGCTCAGCCGAGTAATTTTCCCCGAGGCCGATCTGGCCGGTCTGGACAAGCGCGAACGCAGCTGCATCCATTGGGGCCAACGTGCGTTGTACGTGGGTGCACTGGCGGCACTGGCGCTGTTCGGCATGCTCTGGGCTGGCGGTTTCTCGGCCAACTATGAGCGTCTGGAAAACCTGCGCTCGTTGGCGCAAACCTGGAATCAGCAACGCTCGGCCCTGACTGCGCGCGATGATTCGATGGCGGTGCTCAAGACCCTCGACACCCGCTACGCGGCGACCCAGATCTTCCCGAACAAAGGTGACGTGTCGTACCACGAACGCGGTGGCCTGTACCAAGGCGAAGACGCCAATCCGGTGGTCAAGAGCGCTTACGAGCGTGAGCTTGAAGCGCAATTGCTGCCACGGGTTGCGACCCTGCTGGAAGGGCAGATCCGCGCCAACATGAAGGACCGCGAACGCCTGCTCAACAGCCTGCGTGCGTATCTGATGTTGAACATGAAAGATCGCCGCGATGCCGTTTGGCTCAAGGATTGGGTCGCTACTGACTGGTCCTTGCGCTACGCCGGCAACACCGCAGTGCAGAACGGCTTGAACACCCACTTCGAGCGTTTGCTCAAGCAGCCGTTTATCTACCCGCTGAACGAGCAACTGGTAGCGCAGGCGCGTCAGGTGTTGCGCAGCGAGTCGCTGGCCAACGTGGTTTACCGGATGCTGCGCGAGCAGGCTCGCAACCTGCCGGAATACCGCCTGAGCCAACACATCGGCCCACAGGGTTCGTTGTTTGTCGGTACCGATTACGTGATTCCGGGGTTCTACACCCAGCAAGGCTATCAGCAGTACTTCTCGGTCCAGGGTTCGGCGCTGGTCACCGATATCCTGCGTGACAACTGGGTACTGGGCGAAGGCTCGGGCATCAGCGGCATGGACTTGCGTCGCCTGATGGTCGAACTGGAGCAGCTGTATTTCCGCGACTACGCCAATTTCTGGAGCGAAGCGGTCGGTCAGGTGGCATTGCCACCGATCAACGACGCAGGCGAGGGCGCCGAGCAACTGGCGGGCCTGACGTCCGCCAATTCCCCGGTGCTGCAACTGCTGGTGGAAGTGCGCGAGAACACCCGGTTCCCGGCGGAAGCTGAACCGGTTGATGAGGCCGCGGATGCCGCTGCAAAACTGGGAGAGCAGAAGGGCAAGCTCGGCAAGTTGGGCAAACTGGCGTCGGCCGCAGCGGATGCGGCGTCTGACGTGGCCGCGACCAAAAACCTGCCGGACACCGCGAAGAAGTCCCTGCAACGTCGCTTCGAACCGCTGCATCGTTTGCTGGACGACAACAACGGCCCGGCCGCTGACCTGACCCCGGCACTGACAGCACTCAACGACCTGCAACTGCAACTGTCGAGCCTGGCCCGTGCCAGTGCGCCGGAGCAGGCTGCGTTCGAAATGGCCAAGACCCGCATGAGCGGCCAGCGTGATGCGCTGAGCAACTTGCGCAATGCCTCGAACCGTTTGCCGCGCCCTGTCAGCGTGTGGTTCAACGTGCTGGCCGAAGACACCTGGCGTCTGGTGCTCAACGATTCCTACCAGTACCTGAACCAGCGTTATCAGAGCGAGCTGTACAGCTTCTACGGCAAGGCGATCAACAAGCGTTACCCGTTCAGCGCCCACAGCACCAGCGACGTTGCGATCAGCGACTTCCGCGAGTTCTTCAAGGCCCAGGGCATCGCCGATCGTTTCTTCGACAACTACATGCGTCCGTTCGTGAGTGGCGATCCAGGCAACTATCGCCTGCGCAGCATTGACGGTCACAGCATGCCGATCTCCAAGGTCTACCTCGACCAGATGGCCGCGGCACAAGTAATCCGCCAGAGCTTCTTCGCCAGCAACCCGGCCGAGCCGCAAGTGCAGTTCAAACTTGAGCCGTACACCCTCGACCCGGCCGTCAGCCGTTCCGAGTTCAAGTTTGGCGACAAGACCATTGAATACCGTCACGGCCCTATCGTGCCGGTGTCATTCAAATGGCCGACCGACGCTGAAGACGGTCGCACCAGCCTGGTCCTCGACAAAATGGCCGGCCGCCCGATCGGCATCGAGAAGAACTCCGGCCCATGGTCGCTGTTCCGTCTGTTCGACCTGATGCAAACCGAGTACCTGACCGGTCGCGACGTGCTGGTGCTCAAGGCTGACGTGGGTGGCCTGCGCGCCAACTACTTGCTGACGAGCCAGCGCACGCCGAACCCGTTCGACATGGGCGTGCTGCGTACTTTCCGTATGCCGGTGCAGCTCTGATGCTGGTTGCCAGTCCCTGGCGCAGCGCTGCGCGTACCGATCCGGGCAAGGTTCGGGCGCGCAACGAAGATGCTTTTCTCGACTGTCCACAGCAGGGGCTGTGGGTGGTCGCGGACGGCATGGGCGGTCATCAGGGCGGCGATGTCGCTAGCCAGTTGATCGTCGCCAGCCTGGCGGAATTGCCGGTGCAGGACGACTTCGACGAACGACTCAAAGGTATTCGCCAGTGCCTGCACTGGCTCAACCGCCGATTGGGTCAGGAGTTGACCGTCACCGCCGGGCGCCACGACAGCATCATGGGCAGCACCGTGGTGGCGCTGCTGGTGGAAGGCAATCGCGCGGCCTGCATCTGGGCCGGCGACAGCCGCTGCTACCTGTGGCGCGGCCAGCGTTTGTATCAGCTGTCCAAGGACCATTCGCTGCAACAACAACTGATCGACGAGCAGAACATGAGCGTCGAGCAAGCCCAGGCTCACCCTGCCGCCCATGCCTTGACCCGTGCGGTCGGGGCTGCCGAGCAGCTGACCCTGGACGTGCTCGAACTCGAGGTCTATCCCGGCGATGCGTTTTTGCTGTGCAGCGACGGTTTGTATCAAGGGCTGACTAGCGATGCCCTGGGCAGCGCCCTGAGCCTGACCGCGCCGCACGTTGCGCTGGAACGTCTGTTCGACGGCGCTCTGCGTGGTTCGGCCCGGGACAATCTGACAGCCGTGGTGATCCGCCAATGACTGAACTCATGCCACTGATCGACGACCTGCTGGTGACCGAGGAAGAAGACAATAACCTGACTTACTTCGCCTTCGCCACGCCTCTAAACGGAAAGCCGCATCAGGCCGAGCCTGCGCTAGCGCCGACCCGGGCCAGTATCGGCGAACTGCCGGACGTGCTGGCGGGACGTTACCGCATCGAGCGCCTGCTCGGTGCCGGTGGCATGGGCGCGGTTTACCGTGCACGGGACTTGCTGAGCGAACAGTTCGGCGATCCCGATCCTTACATCGCGCTGAAAATACTCAGCGAAGAATTTGCCGAATCGCCGGACGCCAGCGCCTTGCTCTACAGCGAGTTCGCCCTGACCCGACGACTGCGCCACAACAACGTGCTGCGACCGCACACCTTCGAAGTGGACACCGACTGCCAGCGCGCCTTCATCACCATGGAACTCATGCGTGGGCTGACCCTGGACAAATTACTCTGCGAGCGGCCTCTGGGCCTGCCATGGAAAGAACTGCGCGACATCGCGCTGCCGCTGCTCGACGCGCTGGCCTACGCCCACGCTCGCGGCGTGCTGCACGGTGACATGAAGCCGAGCAACGTAATGCTCAGCGAAGACGGCGTACGCCTGTTCGACTTCGGCCTCGGCCAGGCGCAAGAGGGCATCTTGCCCGGTCTGCCACACCTGAGCCGCAACCGCTTCAACGCCTGGACCCCCGGCTACGCCCCCCCCGAACTGCTCGAAGGCCAGCCACTCTCGGCCAGCGCGGACGTGTACGGCGTGGCCTGCGTGATCTACGAGCTGGCGGGCGGCAAACACCCGTTCCGCCGCTTGCCCTCGACCGAGGCCCGCGACGGGCACCTCGAACGCGAGCTGCAAGCACCCAAGCATCTACCGAAACACTGCTGGCCAGCCCTGCGAACGGCGCTGGCTTTCGATGCGGCCAAGCGCACCATCACCGCCGCCCAATTGCGTGACGCCATGGGCGCCACTTCGTCCTGGCTACAACGTCTGCGACTTCGGGCGTAACGGATGACATTCGAACAGGGAGCACTTTATGTTCAACCCAGCTAACGAAACGCACTTCAGCCTGACCGTCGACGGTTCTCAAGGCGATCAGGTCGGCGACCTGCAAGTGCTGTCGTTCACCGGCACCGAAGGCATCAGCCAGCCGTATCGCTTCGACCTCGAACTGGTCAGCGAAAACCCGGATCTGGACCTGGAAAAGCTCCTGCACAAGCAGGCGTTCCTCGCATTCGACCCGAAAGGCAGTGGCATCCACGGCCAGATCTACCGCGTCGCCCAAGGCGATGCCGGCAAGCGCTTGACCCGCTACAAAGTCTCCCTGGTGCCGCAGCTGCAATACCTGCATCACCGCACCAACCAGCGCATCTACCAGCAGATGTCGGCGCCGAAAATCATCGCGCTGATCCTCGAAGAACACGGCATCAAAGGCAACGCCTACAAATTCCAGTTGAGCCAGCCGTGCCCGGACCGCGACTATTGCGTGCAATACGACGAAACCGACCTGCACTTCGTCCAGCGCCTGTGCGAAGAAGAAGGCATTCACTACCACTTCCAGCACAGCGAAAAAGCCCACCAACTGGTGTTCGGCGACAACCAGACCGTGTTCCCCAAACTCGGCCAGCCCACCGCCTACATACAAGGCAGCGGCATGGTCGCCGACGAACCAGTGATCAAAGGCTTCAAACTACGCCTGGAAACCCGCACCGGCCGCGTCACCCGCCGCGACTACGACTTCGAAAAGCCCAACCTGCGACTTGAAGCCGGCTATAAACCCGACGGCGAAAGCACTGAACCGGACCTCGAAGACTACGACTACCCCGGCCGCTTCCTCGACCGCGCCCGCGGCAAATTCCTCAGCCAACGTGCCCTCGAACGCCACCGCGCCGACTACCAGCAAGCCGAAGGCCATGGCGACCAGACCACCCTCGCCAGCGGCCACTTCCTGGAAATCTCCGACCACCCGCGCACCGAGTGGAACGACCTCTGGCTACTCACCGAAATCGTCCACGAAGGCAAACAGCCGCAAGTGCTCGAAGAGTCCGTGACCAGCGACACCACCGACAACAAAGACGACTTCCACCAGGGCTACCGAAACCGCTTCCTCGCCACCCCGTGGAACGTCTTCTACCGCCCCGCCCTGGAACACCCCAAACCCCGCGTCCTCGGCAGCCAGACCGCCATGGTCACCGGCCCCAAAGGCGAAGAAATCCACTGCGACCAATACGGCCGCATCAAAGTGCAATTCCACTGGGACCGCGAAGGCTTGGCTGATGACAAAACCAGCTGCTGGATGCGCGTCTCTTCGAGTTGGGCCGGCGACCGCTACGGCGCCATCGCCATCCCGCGTATCGGCATGGAAGTACTCGTCACCTTCCTCGAAGGCGACCCCGATCAACCGTTGGTGACTGGGTGCCTGTACCACAAGGAAAACCAGGTTCCCTACGACCTGCCTGCGAACAAAACCCGCACCGTGTTCAAAACCCTTAGCTCACCGGGGGGCGGTGGGTTCAATGAACTGCGGATTGAAGACAAGAAGGGAGCCGAGCAGATTTTTATTCATGCCCAGCGGGATTGGGATGAAAACATCGAGCACGACCAGAAGATTCGCGTGGGGAATGAACGCCACGACACGGTGGTGAAGAACACCTACACCGAGCTGAAGGCTGAAGAGCATCGGACCACGATTGCGGATCGCAAGAGTGAAGTGCGGGTGGATGATCACCTGACGGTTGGGCAGAACCAGCATGTGAAGTTGGGGACTGCGCAACTGACCAGTGCGGGGAAAGAGATTCACCTGAAGGCTGGGGACAAGATTGTTATCGAAGCCGGGATGGAACTCACGGTTAAGGCCGGGGGGAGCTTTATCAAGCTGGATGCGGGTGGGGTGACGGTGGTTGGGCCGGTGGTGAAGATTAACGCGGGTGGGTCGGCGGGGAGTGGGACTGGGATTGGGATTAAGCCGCCGGTGTTGCCGGGGGCTGCGGATAAGGATAAGGCGGGGAGTTTGATGGATCAGGCGTTGGGGAATGCGGTGCCTGAGAAGGTTAAACCGAAGGCTTTTTTTGTGTTTTCTGAGTGATGAAGTTCGTGATGACAACAAACAAAAACGCAAGGCAGTTCAGGTGGTGCTCCATCGCACTGTTGACGTTGGGTATGTGCAGCGGCGCCGTTGCCTCATCGCCCAGTGACCCGCAATGCCCGAGTGGCAACTTTGCAGAGTTCGCCCAGGTTTTCTCATCTCAACCGGAGATACAGAAGGCATTTATTGCCTCGTCCGTTCAGGAACTTCGAGTGGTTGCCGATGACGACAAGCCAAAGGTTGTCCAGCGCAATATCAAAGCGCTGGACGCTGCCGAGTTGAACGTTCTTGTGCCGGAAAATGCTGCTGCGTCGAGCCTAACTATTAAGGTCGATTTACCGAACAAGCTGATCGTTCGTGACCAGGCGGGCAAATTTCTAAAGGTTTTCGTCTTCAAACACGGCGACTGTTGGGTTCTGGATCGTGTCGAAGATTGGTCGCTTGAAAACGTATCTGATGTTGTGTCTCGGACAGAGAAACTATTGCCAGGTCAGCGAGAGCTGAGGAAAGGTGCATGGTTTGACAGACTGGCTAATCATGCATCGCCTGAATCGGGTGTTTATTTGTACGCAGCAGCACTGGATAGCTACTTGGCCGGAGCGCAAGAAGGTTCGCCGCAAGCTGCACTCGCTGCTGCGGGAATCAGTCTTTCTGGGCAAGCTCCACGCCTGGATAACAGCAAAATTGTGGATCTTTTGATTGCTGCTTCAAAAAACATTCCAGACGCAGGCGTGACGCTTGCGAATTTTTACTGCGATGAGGGTGAATACGACGACAAGCACGTCTGTATCAACCCGCAACAGTCAATGGCTGCATTGGAAAGCGCCGCGAGCCGAGGCTCAGTAGACGCACTGAGCCAACTGGGTGAGGTGTATGAAGTCGGCACCATCGTCCCTGCTGACCTGCCCCGAGCAATGGCGTGTTATCAGGAGGTTCAGAAAACGGACCCTGAGTCCGGTACGCGAGGTGTTGACCACTTGGCGGCTCAAGGCGTCGTCGCTGATGACTCAATTCAATGTCTTAAAGCAGGGAGCTTCCGATGAGTACCGGACTACTCGAACAGCGGGCTAACTACCCGCATTCCCAATATGAATACGGTCCAGCGAAAGGTTACGCCGATGCCGACGGCGACGGTCGAAAGGAAATCGACTGTTCAGGTCTGTTGTACCGAATGCTGAAGGACGCGGGATATTCAATTCCATACCTGACAACGGGACAGCTGAATGTTGACGTAACCCATTTTGACGTCATTCCGCTCGCGAACGTCGAGCCCGGTGATATTGCACTCTGGATCAATTTCCACGGGCATACGGGGGTAGTCGAGACCATCAATTCGGTGCGGAACGCGGGGGATTTTTTCGGTTCGCAATCCTCATCAGGGCCTAAGTCCGCCAAGTACGGGCACGGTAGCGGTTACTGGCCAATGCCAGAAAAGTTCTTGCGTCCGAAACCCCAATACAGAACGGGTGCACAACCGGCACCAGCGGCTGCTCCTGCTCCAGCCCCGGCAGCTGCTCCGGCGGGCCCTGCACCGTTGATGAACTTCCAATATCCGTTCCGCAAGGCTGACGGCAAACAGTTCACTGATGCTGAAGAACTCTACAAAGTCCTTGAGGGTGAGACCTCGGGTCATTACCTGCTGGGTAGCAACAAATTTTGGCACGGTGGTATTCACATCACCGACAAAAGTGCTCCTCAGTGCGTGCTGAATGAACCAGTACGTTGTATGGCTGATGGTGAGGTCGTTGCGTATCGGCTCAATCAGGACTATCTGGAGTCAACCTTTGGTGACAACGAGAAAAAGCTGAAATACTCCAACTCCTTTTGCCTGGTACGTCACGAGTACAAGTCGGCGCCTAACCCGGAAGAAGGACCGAACAAGGGTAAGCAAAACAAGCTGATCTTCTACAGCCTCTACATGCACCTCTTACCGTATAAGCGCTATCCGTTATCACCGGATGAAACGCCAAAACCGAAGGTGACCATGAAGGTAGGGGACTTCAAGGCTTATGACGAGGCGCCCTTGTCGAGCGACATAATCTCCCCCGGTAAAGTGACTAACGGTACCAAGCTTGAAGTCCTGGAGCAGAAAGACGTTAACAACATCACATACGCCAAAGGCAAAATTCTTTCCGGCAGCGTGAAGGCTGGTTCGAACAAAGTTCGCGACGTAGGGACTGAAATTTGGTTCGCCTATTTGAAGGATGGTGAGCCATACAAAAACTCCCAACATCACCGCATTTGGGCAGCAGACGTCATTCCAGAGCGCGCCCGGCCAAATTACTGGCAAGGAAAGGTTAAAGCTAGGGCGACTAAACGGTTGCCTATACATCAGAGTCCGGCGAATCCAACGAACGGACAGCCTGCCGGTGCGCCCGTCGATGGCGGCCTGGAGTTGGCCGTCAATAGTGTTATCGAGTTCGATAGCAAAGAAATCGTTAACCTAGTGATTGGCAATAAATTAAGGCGCATGGCCTCATGCACACTGGTGTCTGGCGGAGTATGGCAGCCAACGGGGAATGCACCGCCGACATTCTGGACGAACGTCGAAAACGATCCGGCAAGCCAGTATGTGCAGTGGGAGACGGTGACTCCTACGGACTTTGATAGCGTTGCATCAACCAGCACCGGCATCAAGGCTGGCGATCCGATTGGTTACTTGGGACAAACCGAAAACCTCACAGGCGAAGACGGTGGCGTGGCAAGCAAGTATCAAGTACATGTCGAGATATTCACTGCCGAAGCTGACGTGAAAGAATTCCTTAGGAACTCTGCCGGTTTGAAGATTGGCAAGCAGTATCTGTATCTACCTGTGGGGGCCGAACTGAAGAAAAAAGCACCGGCGGGTGGCACCACGCCACTTAAGAAGGAACATGCTGTTGATCTGCGTAAGGCTCCAGTTATCAAAGAGGGCAGCGACGACTATTACGAAGTCAGAGTGACAGAGGATGACCAATCGATCACTGGCCTTGTAAAGAAGGCCGGCGCAGAAGTCATCACGCAGCATGATTGGGAGAAGATGGGTTTTCAGATTGTTGAGGAAACAAACGCCACAGCGGATGGTTTTCTCGATCCGGAAGACATGCCGCAATTTTTCAAGGGTTTCTTTGCAAAAATTGACAAAAACCACGATGGTGAAGTTGATCCGGGCGAGCTCGCTGACGCACTGAAGAACGCTGATACGAGAGATCAGTGGGCCAAATTTATTGCTCATCATCCGACTGAGTGGAAGAGTAAAGCCGATGCACCTAAGTGGAGTAAGTTAGATAAGTTGTTGGAGCTGTCGCCGAAAACGTTGAAGCATGAAAAAGAAAGAATAAGTAAGTATGTGTTTTGGGAGGAGCTTTCTGGGAGCGCAGTTATCAACTCTGAAGTTGTTTGGCACTTTCATCCGGTTGAGTTTGTCAGGACGCACTTGTTGAAGCGTGCGCCGTCTGGATGGGCCCATAGCGCATTTGCAAATTTGTTGGGTAAAGTGGAATCGAATAACGATTACACGGCTTACAATGCTACAACACCTGTGCTTAAATCATTCTACAATACAAATCTGACATCTCTGACAATTGCTGAGGTTCAGCAGAAGCAAGAAAATGATGAAATGTTTGCAACAGGGCGGTACCAACTTATCACGCCTACTCTAGCTGAGGCCGTAGATAAGCTTGGTTTGGATACGTCTCAAAAATATGATGAGGCGATGCAGGATAGAATATTTGTTGATTACCTGATTAAAATAAAAAGGAAAGCCATAATTAATTATCTGGAAGGGGATGGTGATGTGGAGGATGCAATTTACGCGTGGGCGAAAGAATTTGCGTCGGCAGGCGTAAGGCAAGGAAAGAAAATCAGCTCTATAGTTTTGAAGGATGCTGCAGGCGTCCCAATTCTTCACCCTGTAACTCATAAAAAACAGTGGGTCGAGCGACATGCTCAGTCGGAAGGAGTATCTTTCTATCAAGGCGATGGGCTGAACTCTGCTCATATTACACCCGACGAAATGGTCCGTGCACTCGAGGAGTCTAAAAGAAATGCTGGGTAAATTTTTGTCTAAAACACTTCTATTGCTTTGTTTTATTAGTGCTTTAGCGTTTGCGGCGCCTCCATCATTTTCAGAATACGACGCCGGCACTTTGTATAAGGGCGCAAGTCATCCGTTAGCTAAAATTGATACCGCGGGTCAGCGCTGGGATGAATTAAGAAATAATGCCGCAAAAAAAGCAGTAAACTTTGCAGGTCATTACATTCTTTTTACCGGTGAGTGTGGTGGTGGTTCAATTTGTGGAGAAGTCATTGATGCGAAAACTGGGGAGGTTGTAAGGAGCTTGCCGAATGCTTACAAGGCAGACGATGAGGAAACTGAGGAGTCGTTCGATATAGATTTTAGGGCTAATAGCAGGTTGGTTGTGATAATGGGGGTCGCTCAAAATCGGGAAGTGGATGCTAACAACAATAAAGTCTCGCGAAAATATAGAACTAGATATTATGAGTTTGATGGTAAGGAATTCCATTTGGTTGCCAGTGAAGATAGATAGTGGGGTGGTAGAAGGTTTTGGTTTGATATGAGTCTGGTACATGAGCGGTTGTCAAAAAAGCAGGTGGATTTATGTAAAGAAAGTTAGGTGTGGGTAAGTAAATCTGTCCCGCTTTTCTATGCTTTATTATTTTTCTCCTGTGATCGGTCGTGGCGTCGATGGTTTCGGTTCATGCACAGGAAACCTGCAACCACGACAGCTTTACCTATCCCTATTTGATCACTTGCGGCCAGCAAAGCTACGAAAAAGTCGACGCTGTGTTGAATGAGCAATACAAGAAAACCCTGACCAGCTTGTCTCTCACAGACAAAAAGCAAAGCAACTAACCGATGTGCAAAGGAGTTGGGAGCGCTTCAAAGAAGCGTATTACGAGGATCTGTATCAGGCCGTTTTGCCGGGAGCTGAGGCGCCTATCGAGAAGCTAGCGTGTTTGGCGCAGACAACCAGTGCCCGCTTGGGTGAGCTCATTTATCTACAGACCGGCCTGCCCAATGATGGCTTTTACAAAGCTGCATCGTTGATGGCAGGGCAGGACCGTGAAAACGGTCTGAAGACCTCGATCAATCTGCTGGGGGGGGGGACTTCGACGATCCGGTTTGGAAGCAATATGCGGATGGGCAGTGTGAGATGAGTTTTCGACTGTTTCTGCGCTGTGCGAATGCGTTTTCAGTTGCCCATGAACCGCTAAAAGGAATGATCGGGTTGAAGTCTTTTTCGTTGTTTTTTGTAGCCCTGCTACTCATCTGTCCGATGGCTGCTCACAGCGAAGTCACAACTGAGGTCTATTGCTTCCGCTCGCAGAAAGACAAAGACATCAATTTTGAGTTTAGAAGCTATTACGACTCGGGTTCCAAATGGAGCGGCGCAAGCGTCAAGTACAGTAAATCGAAGGAGGCCATTTCTCTCGTCTATAAAGATTCCGAAGAAAAGGTGCTCGATCCGAGTCGGCCCTCTCAGTTCACGACAAGATGGGTTGAAGTGTCTGAAGGTTCGGTGACCGGAGATTATGGAATGGTCAGTCAGGGGGCTCTGATTTACGGAATGGTCTATACGAACTACAAATCCGGAAAGAAATCCGTATTCGAGCAGGATAGCAATATGGACTCGCCGCCCGAGACAGGCTGCCAGTGGTGAGCCAGGGGTCATCAAGAAAGGGGACTTAACGTCCCCTTTTTCTATCCGCTGTCCGTTATGCCTTAGCCCGATACTCCGCCGGATTCGGCGAATCAATGTGATCCAGCGCTCGCTCCACCAACAACCGAACCCCATCTGCCAATCTGCTTAGCGCCAAGGCTAAGGAGCGCCGTTCTCCATCAACATCGTCGGCCAGGTTGGCAGCGATGGCGCTGATGGACAGCAAGTCTTCTGAGGCGTTGGCCAGGAGGGCTTCGGTGTCGATGTCGGGGGAGACGGTGAAGAGTTTGCCTTTGCGCTTGGGTTTTTCAGTGTGCAAAGGGCCGAGGTGGTGGTCTAGGGCGCGTTCGGCGGCTTCGTGGAGTTTTTTCGAATCGAAGGATTCGTAGGGGGATGTGGCTGGGTTTTCAGGAGGATTCGGTGTTGGCTTGATCATTGAAATAGTACCGATATTAGGAGCTAACACCGTTTCGCTTGCGCTTCGAATGAGGTGGCAGCTGTGTATAGGTGTGCAAGACCGGAATCGGCAAACCGGCAAACCCGAAGGTCTCCCATACACAGCCGCCATAACGATTCGCGAGCATAAGAAAACGCTCGATGAATAGCCATAACCGATTGTGTGCCGATTCTGGACTTGCACGTCCGAGTCACCGATTTTGCGGTGACGAACAGAGGTTATCGATGAGGGACCAAGCTGCCTAGTTCATGGACAGCCCCACGTTTTGAAGGAAATGTCCGAGAAGTTTGAGGGCATCAAGATCAAAAGATCGCAGCCTTCGGTAGCTCCTACAGAATGTGTTTCTTCAGGTGTAGGGCGGGTGTTGGGTGTGACGCGGGGCGTCACGGGATGCATTCCCTCGCGGGAGCGTGGGAATGATCAGGGTTGAGGCGGTAAAGCGTGACTTGGCGGTCATCATGCGGGAAAAGCGGTTCATCTTCTTCTAACGCAACCCGACGGTGGCGTTCTGGCTTGAAGCCGCTACACTGCGCCGGCCGTTCACTTTTCTCTTGAGGCTGTGCGCATGAAATTTCGTTTTCTTCTGTGGATGCTGGGTTTGTTGATGGGTAAGGCCAGTCGGACTAATCCTGCGTTTCAGCAGCAGTTGGGTGACAAGGCATTGGTGTTTCAGCTACAGACCCTGGACGGGAAGGTGGCGCGGCATTTCGTGGTGAAGGATCAGCGCATTACCAGTAAGTCTGGCGTGTATGCCGAGCCGGCGTTTGCGATTGCGTTTAAGGATGCGGCGTATGGCTTTGCCACGATGCAGGCGAAGAACAAGCAGTTGGCGTTTATGACCGGGATTCAGGACAAGTCGATTCAGATCAAGGGCAACCCGGCGTTGGTGATGTGGTTTCAGGGGTTGACCAAGTATTTGAAGCCGCGGAAAAAGACTTCGACCGTTCGTTGAGGACTAGAAACTCGTGGCTCGATTAGTCGGTAATATGGCTCGGAGTGACCATTAAACTGTCATTTATGGCAGGTGATGTCCGTTTCGTCGTCGTGTTTCACTGTGGTTGATGGTCCTTGATGGACAACTTTCACACCACGATGGAGCGCGGTCATGACTCAGGTACAGAAAGCAGCAGGCACTCTTGATCCGGCCTTTGGTACGAACGGCGTGGTAACACTGCCGTTCGAAGGCGTTGTTGGCAGCGTTCCCGTTGCCGTTCTCTCCCAACCTGATAACAAATTACTCATTGCGGTAGCCACCACTAAGCCGCAGAACGCGCCTGCCAAGATTGCACGGCTGGAGGAGAACGGCAGCCTCGACCTTAAATTCGGTACCGGGGGCATCGTTGAAATCCCTTTCGATAAAGGAACATGGTTTTCACCCCGCCACCTGCATTCGCTGACGAATGAAGGATGGTTGATCACGGGGACTGCTGAGCATGAAGCGCTACCAGGCCGCGTGGATCTGGCGGTCGTACGCCAGTTCAAGGACGGCGCTCTGGACACCACCTTCGGTAAGGACGGTAAAGTCACCCTCAACATCTATGACCTTATCGACTCGCCTTCTGGTGAGGGTATCCATTTTCTGACCCACCGCCGCGACAAAGATCGTGACGATTCATTAGCCGATAGTGCAGGTGATGTCGGTGCGACCACCATCGCGCAACACGACGGAAAAATCGTCTTGGTCAGTACCATTTTTTTTGAGTTCAACGACCTGAAAGGGATTGTGATTCGCCTGAACGAGGATGGCTCGCTGGACACGAGCTTCAACCTCCAAGGCTTCTTGCTGGTCGAGTTACCAGACATCGAGCATGTCTGGAACTATGCGTCTGGCGTGGCGGTACAGCAGGACGGCAAGGTGCTGGTTTGCGGTGATTTTAGCCGAGCCCCCGATGATGAATACCCTGATGCCTACGTGATTCGTTATGACCAGAGCGGCAACATTGATGGTAAGTATGGTGACAAAAAGAACGGTGTCGTCATTGTCGCTGATCCCCAAAAAGGGCTCGCTCTGGGCTCGATGAGTTTGAAACCTGACGGTGGACTTATCGCGACTGGCTCTGCATTTTGGCGTCGATTGCCCGATGGTTTGATTGTTTCCCTTAATGCCAGCGGAAGTTTCAATTTGGTGTTTAACAATGGGAAGCCATTGTTCTCTGACTTTCTGGATGAGGGTGTGTCGTGGCTACGGAGCATTTTGCAGAAGGATGGAAAAATCATTGTCATCGGGCAAGGAGGCGGTTCGTTTATCGATGAAAACAGCTCGATGGTGACTGCACGCTATCTCGCCGACGGCTCTTGGGATCACACGTTTGGTGATAACGGCTGGGTTGTCTTCAATGATGAAAAGGGGATCGACCTCCACAGGGGCGGTGCGCAGATGTCGGAGAATCGCCTGGTTGTTTGCGGGTATGCGATTAATCCACCCAACCCTCTTTGGGGGAGTGTGGTGCGTTATCTGGGGTGAGGCGGTCAGTTAGACCACGGTGGATTCATCGCGGGCAAGCCCGCTCCCACAGAGATCGCGTAAATCCTGTGGGGCGAGGCTTGCCCGCGATGCTTTTAAGCCTGACTGAATTGCGAAGCCAGTTCGCGCAGCAGCACTTCAGCCTCAAGCACTTTGCTGACCACGTCGTTGGCTTTGTCGCGAGTCAGGCCGACGCGTTCCAGCAGGGCGTCGGGGATGTCTTCATCCGGGCCGGAGCCGATGCCGCGACCGCGCAGCAGGCGCACGGCCAGGCAGACGAGGTTCGGGTATTCGGCGTAGTCGCCGTCGTAGCTTGGGTCGTGCTGGAAGCGCAGGGAGGTGGCCAGTTCTTCGGGCATGTCCCAGTAGCGCATCAGCCATGAGCCGATCTGTTCGCGGCTGATGCCCAGCAGGTGTTGTTCCACGTAGCTGTGGCACAGGTGCGGGTTGACTTCCAGGTGGCGGCAGATCAGCGAGAAGTGCGGCGGGAACACGTGGGCCAGCAGCAGGTAACCGAAGTTGTGCAGCAGGCCGGCGAGGTAGGTCAGGCCGGCTTCCGGGCGCTGGGCGCGGGGCATGGCGCGGGTCAGGCCTTCGATGACGGCGGCGGTGTAGATCGATTGCTGCCAGTACGGCGTGGTGTGTTGCGGGTGGTCTTTGGGCAGGCTCAGGGTTTTGCCCAAGGCCAGGCCCAATGCCAGGTTGATCACCAGGTCGAAACCCAGCACCCGGACGATGGCGTCTTCCACTGAACGAATCTTGCCCGGCGAGGCGTAGTACGGCGACGCTGCCCAGCTGACGACTTGTGCGGCCAGGGCCGGGTCGGTTTCGACCACGCCGGTGATGTCGTCGATGGTGGCGTTGGGGTCGACGCGCAGTTTGATGATTTTCTGCGCGGTTTCGGCCAGCGGCGGAATCTCGATGGTCTCTTCCAGACGCTGCTGGATGCGTCGTGCGGTGAACGCTTGCACGGCCTGGGTGATTTCCTCGCGGTCATCGTCGGGGCGATCGAGGTTCGGGCGGATGCGGTTCACGGCTTCGCCGAAGTTGCCGGCGCTGGCCTTGGTCAGCATGGTTTTGAAAGCGTCGCTGGAGATTTCCAGCAGCACGCCCGGCTCGCCCGAGTTGATCAGCAACATCGGTTCGCGCAGCAGGCTTTCTTCATACAGGCACGGCGAGCTGGTGAGTGCCGGCAGGCCGGGCAACAGGCTCAGGTTGTGTTTGCCGAGCATTTTTACCAGGCGCTCGGTGGATACGGCAGTCAACCGGCGGCCAGTGAGTTCGGCTAGGCGGTTGAGGTCCAGCAATTGGCTCTGGGGAAAAAGCACCATGAGCGCGCCGACGGCATCGTCCAGCAGAACTGCCTGCACTTTACGCGCGGCGTTCAGGCCGTGATGGTCGAGGACTTCTTCGTAGGCGATGTCCAGCTTGCCGAGCAGCAGCCGAATAACAGACGGAGCGTGCGGGGTTTCGGGGGCGAGGGCAGCTTCTGTCATGGCCTGTATCCGTTTGCAAACAATTGCAGGAGTATAACCAGCTTGTTTAAAGCCAGGGTTCAGAAACTGCGACAGTGCTCACACTTGGCCGTATTGCTGCCCATGGCGTAGCCAACGATCGAGCAACGGGCTGACGTGGTCCGGCCAACGCTCGAGCAAGGCCTGAGCGGCGTCGCGTACGGCGGGCAGCAAATCGGCGTCGCGCATCAGGTCTGCGACTTTGAATTGCAGCAGACCGGTCTGGCGCGTGCCGAGCATTTCGCCGGGGCCACGCAGTTCGAGGTCTTTTTCGGCGATGACAAAACCGTCGTTGGTTTCGCGCATGATGCCCAGCCGCTGACGGCCGATCTGCGACAGCGGTGGATGGTAAAGCAGCACGCAATGGCTGACGGCGCTGCCCCGGCCGACACGGCCACGCAGTTGGTGCAGTTGCGCGAGGCCGAGGCGTTCGGGGTTTTCGATGATCATCAGGCTGGCGTTGGGCACGTCGACGCCGACTTCGATCACGGTGGTGGCGACCAGCAGTTGCAGGTTGCCGGCCTTGAACTCGGCCATCACTGCGGCCTTCTCGGCAGGCTTCATGCGACCGTGGATCAAGCCGACTTTCAACTCGCCGAGGGCGGCGGTGAGGTCTTCATAAGTGGTTTCGGCGGCCTGGCAGGTCAGCTCTTCCGACTCTTCGATCAGCGTGCACACCCAATAGGCCTGACGCCCTTCAGCACAGGCGCCGCGCACGCGCTCGATCACTTCGACGCGACGAGTGTCGGTGACCAGCACCGTGTTCACCGGGGTACGGCCGGGCGGCAGTTCGTCGAGGATCGAGGTGTCGAGGTCGGCGTAGGCGCTCATGGCCAGCGTCCGAGGGATCGGCGTGGCGGTCATGATCAGTTGGTGCGGACACATCCGCCCGCCGACGCCTTTCTGTCGCAATGCCAGGCGCTGCTGCACGCCGAAGCGGTGTTGTTCGTCGATGATCGCCAGTGCCAGGTTCTTGAACTGCACCTCTTCCTGAAACAACGCGTGGGTGCCGACCACCATTGGCGTACCGCTGGCGATTTGCTCCAGTGCGGCGACGCGGTTTTTGCCCTTGAGCTTGCCGGCCAGCCACGCGACTTCGATGCCCAGCGGTTCGAGCCAGCGCTTGAAGGTGATGAAGTGCTGCTCGGCGAGGATTTCGGTGGGCGCCATCAATGCGACCTGATAACCGGCCTCCAGCGCCTGAAGCGCGGCCAGCGCGGCGACCACGGTTTTGCCGGCGCCGACGTCGCCTTGAATCAGCCGCAACATCGGCTCGTGCTGACTGAGGTCGTAAGCGATTTCGTTGCCGACCCGTTGTTGGGCGCCCGTTGGGGTGAAGCCGAGGTTGGCCAAATACTGTTGTGGCAGCTTGGTGGCTTTTGGCATCGACGGCGCGCGCAGGGCACGCATGCTCTCGCGCAGGCGCTGTTGGGACAGTTGATGGGTCAACAGCTCTTCGAAGGCCAAACGGTGTTGCGCCCAGTGATGACCGAGGGCGAGTTCGTCGACATCGGCATCGGCGGGCGGGTGATGCAAGTAGCGGATCGCATCGGCCAACGGCGCCAGTTGATAGTCCCGGGCCAGTTCGGTCGGCAGCCAGTCGGGCAGGCTGCTGGGGCCGAGCAGGGTCAGGGTTTGCATGCACAACTGGCGCAAACGCTGTTGGGTCAGGCCTTCGGTGAGCGGGTAGACCGGGGTCAGGGTTTCATCCACCGGCGGCGGCTCGTCGCCGGTGATGGCGCGGTACTCCGGGTGGTAGATCTCCAGTCCCGAGGCACCGGGCCGCGCTTCGCCGTAGCAGCGAATGCGCGTGCCGCGTTTGAGGCCTTCTTTCTGGGCGTTGCTGAAATGGTAGAAGCGCAGGCTGAGCCCGCCGGTGCCGTCCTGCAGACGCACCACAAGGCTGCGGCGCCGGCCCATGACCACGTCGGCGCCGCTGACGGTGCCTTCGATCACGGCATCCTGACCCGGTCGCAAATGGCCGATCGGGACCACACGGGTGCGGTCCTGATAGCGCAGCGGCAGGTGGAACAACACGTCCTGGAGATTCTCCAGGCCGACCTTGGCCAGTTTCTCGGCCATGGCTTCGCCGACACCCTTGAGTGCCGTCACCGACACTTGCGACAACTCGGTCATGGCAGCCGCTTAACCGGCAACCACCGGCGCTGGCGGCTTGGCCACCGAGCACAGGCGAATGGAGTCAGCGAGGATTTCAATCGCCTTCGGTCGCGGGAAGCTCGCGCGCCAGGCGATGGCCACGGTGCGAAACGGCACGGGCGCGCTCAGTGGGCGCACTTCGATCACGCCTGGGGCGTAGTGGTGGCTGTCCACCGCCGAGAGCGGCAGGATCGAAATACCCAAACCGGAAGCGACCATGTGGCGAATGGTTTCCAGCGAGCTGGATTCCACCGTGGTGTGCTTGGCGCCGTCGTTGCCTTTGGTCAGGGTCGGGCAGGCTTCCAGCACTTGATCGCGGAAGCAGTGGCCTTCGCCGAGCAGCAGCAGGCTCTTGTCGTTGAGCAGAGCGGCGTCGATGGATTCTTTTTGGGTCCACGGGTGCTGGGCCGGCATCAAGACGTAGAACGGCTCGTCGTAGAGCTGCAAGGTCAGCACGTCGGCTTCGTTGAACGGCAGGGCGATGATGATCGCGTCGAGCTCGCCGTTGCGCAGTTTGTCGCGCAGCACGTGGGTAAAGTTTTCTTCGATGTACAACGGCATCTGCGGGGCGACCCGGTGCAGTTGTGGAATCAGGTGCGGAAACAGATACGGGCCGACGGTGTAGATCGCGCCGACTTTCAGCGGGGCGGTCAACTGGTTCTTGCCGGCCTGGGCCAGTTCGCGAATGCCTTGGGCCTGCTCCAGGACTTTCTGTGCCTGGGCGACAATGCCTTCGCCGACCGGAGTCAGGCGCACGGCGCTCTTGCTGCGCTCGAAAATCAGCACACCGAGTTCGTCTTCAAGCTTTTTCACGCCCACCGACAGGGTCGGTTGGCTGACGTGGCAACGCTCGGCCGCGTGGCCGAAGTGCTGCTCTTGGGCGAGGGTAACGATGTAGCGTAATTCTGTCAGAGTCATAGCAAGCGTCCATGAAGTTGCGGGCCAAGCATACCGGCTGCAATCGATAGACGCACGTTATCAGACTGAGTGTGTTGAGTGACACTGGGCAATGCAGGTTTGCCGTTGCCAGATATGCAAAAGGCACCTTTCGGTGCCTTCCATAGGTTGTTACATAACCCTGTGGGAGCGAGCCTGCTCGCGATGGCGGTTTAACAGTCAACGAGGATGTTGAATGCTATGGCCTCATCGCGAGCAAGCTCGCTCACACATTGGTTCGGCGATGTCTTAACGACGGCGTTCCAGCGAGTAAACAAACGGCGCAACGATTTCGATGGAGCCGTTGTTCAGCATGTCGGCCGGTGGCTTGGGCAGCGGTTGGGCGCGGCGGATCATTTCCAGGGTGGCCCGGTCCAGATCGGCGTTGCCGGAGCGGCCCACCAGTTCGAACGACAACACGTTCCCTTCGGCATCCACCACGAAGCGCAGACGGTTCAAGCCTTCCTTGCCCCGCTGCTGTGCACTGGCCGGGTACTTTTTGTACTTGGCCAAGTGCGCGAGCAGGGTGCCTTGCCAACTGGCCTTGGCCGCTTGCTGCGCCGGTGATGGGCCGGGTGCCGGCTGAGCGGATTTCTCCGTCGGTGCCTGGGTCGGTTGCGCGTCGCTCGGTTTTTCCTCGGAGGGCTTTTCCTTCGGCGGTTCTGGCTTTTTCTCCACAGGCTTGGGCGGTTGAGGCTTCGGCTTGGGTTTGACCGGTTTCGGTACAGCGATCTCGGCCTTCGGCGCTTCAGCCAATTTCGGTATCGGCAGTTCTTCCACCGGGGCCGGTGGCTGTGGCGGCGTGATCACCTTTGGCGGTGCGGGTGGTGGCGGGGCCGGAACCGGCGCCAGCTCGACCATCATCGCTTGTGGCGGCAGCTCGATCGGCGGGCGCGACGTCCAGTTCAGCGCCAGCGCAATGGCCAGCGCATGGACGCCCAGCACCACGGCCAGGCTCCCGCTGTAACGCGTCAGCTTTTGGCGCGTGTTGATCATTTCTTGGCTGCCGTCTCGAGTCCGACCAGGCCGACCTTCAGGTAGCCAGCGGCACGCAGGGCGTCCATCACGCTCATCAGGTCGCCGTAGTCCACGCCTTTGTCGGCCTGGAAGAAGATCGTCGTGTCTTTCTTGCCCTGGGTCTTGGCGTCGAGTGTGGCACCGAGGGTCTCGGCCTTCACTTCGTCTTCGCCGAGGAACAGGCGCTGGTCAGCTTTTACGCTGAGGAACACCGGTTTCTCTGGCCGCGGCGCCGGTTTGGCGGTAGAGGCGGGCAGGTCGACCTTGATGTCCACGGTGGCCAGCGGCGCCGCCACCATGAAGATGATCAACAGCACCAGCATCACGTCGATGAACGGCGTGACGTTGATTTCGTGGTTCTCGGCCAGATCGTCGTCTGCGCCTTCTTTCAAATGCAGGCCCATGGCCGATTACCCCACTTTCACCATGTGCGGTTGCGAGCTGCGCTGCTCGGTCGGCAGGTGGTCGAGATCACGGCTGACCAGCAGCAGGACTTCTGCCGAGGCGTCGGATACTTGTGCCTTGTAACCGGCAATGGAGCGGGCGAAGACGTTGTAGATAACCACTGCAGGAATCGCTGCAACCAGGCCAAGCGCGGTCGCCAGCAGGGCTTCGGCGATGCCGGGAGCCACGACGGCGAGGTTGGTGGTCTGGGTTTTGGCGATGCCGATGAAGCTGTTCATGATGCCCCACACGGTGCCGAACAGGCCGACGAACGGCGCGGTGGAACCGATGGTGGCTAGTACGCCGGTGCCGCTGCTCATGTTGCGACCGCAGGCCGCGACGAGGCGCTCCAGGCGGAAGCTCACGCGCTCCTTGATGCCTTCTTTCTCGCGGCTGTTGGCCGACAGGCGCATTTCTTCCAGCGCGTCGTGGACCAGCAGGTTGGCGAGGGTGCCTTCCTTGGCTGCCGTTGCACTGGCTTCTTTAAGGGTGGCGGCTTTTTTCAGGTGGACGATTTCAGTGCGCAGACGACGCTTGGCGCCCATCAGCTCGAAGCCCTTGGCGATCCAGATGGTCCAGGTGATGATCGAGGCGATGGCCAGGCCGATCATCACGATTTTCACGATGATGTCGGCGTTCTGGTACATGCCCCACGGCGACAAGTCATGGGCCATGCCCAAGGTATTATCAGCTTCGAGGACTTCCGGCACGTCAGCGGCGTCCACGGCCTGGACCGGATCGGTCGCGGCAGGTGTCACGGCAGGCGCGGCGGGTGTTTGAGCGGCAGCAGGCTGTGCGGCCGGTGCTTGTGCATCAGCGAATGCGGCGGTCGGCGCCAGCATCAGGCTGAGCAGCAGGGCGGCCACCGCGCTCCAGGCGCGAGGTCGTTTGGTTGGCGAAGCGGGGAATTGATTGGGTGTCATGCTGGCCGGACCTGAGAGGAAAAGACGGTAAATGTTCTTCCAGGCCTCGTGAGGCCGAGAACAAAAGTGGCAGGCATTATTGCAAGTAATTCTTGTTAACAAAAGTAATAGAGTATCTTTTTTTCCTTCATTGCTAGCCGCTGGTCCCTTGCCGGCGCTAGTCTGTGACTTTCCGATGGGAGTTTTCTGATGTCCGCGCCTTCTGTTTTGATCGCCGGTTGCGGTGATGTCGGCAGTCGTCTGGCCACGCAACTGTTGGCTTGCGGGTGGGAGGTTCACGGCTTGCGGCGTGATGTCTCACGCCTGCCACAGGGCGTGATCGGCGTTGCCGGCGACTTGTTCAATAAAGACTGCCCGGCGACCTGGCCAATCGGTGCGGTGGATTACCTGGTGTATTGCGCGGCCGCCACTGATCACAATGAGGCGGGTTACCGCGCCGCTTATGTGCAGGGTTTGCAGTACGTGCTGGAATGGCTGAACGACTACGGGCAAGTGCCCAATCGACTGCTGTTCGTTTCCAGCAGCAGCGTTTACGGCCAGCAGGATGGCGAGTGGGTCGATGAAACATCGCCGACGGTGGCGGGTGGTTACTCGGGTCGTTTGATGCTCGAAGCCGAGCAGGTGGCGCTCGATAGCGGCATCCCGGCCAGTCTCGTGCGCCTGACCGGCATTTATGGTCCGGGTCGAGAGTGGCTGCTGACCCAGGTCCGCCGCGGCTATCGCGTGGCGATCGATCCACCGTTGTACGCCAACCGCATTCACGTCGATGACGCGGCGGGGTTGCTGGCGTTTCTGCTTGAGGCGGATCGACGCGGGGTGGCGCTGGATGATTGCTATATCGGCGTCGACGATGCGCCCGCGCCGTTGGCCGAGGTGGTGGGCTGGTTGCGGGAGTACCTAGGCGTGACTGAATGGGCCGAAGACGCCAGTGTGCGTCGTGCCGGCAGCAAACGCTGCAGCAATGCCCGGGCGAAGGCGTTGGGCTGGGAGCCGAAGTATCCGAGTTTCCGCGAAGGGTATGCCGCGATCCTCGAAGGCCTCTGCTGACTGTAGGAGCGAGGCTTGCCCGCGAAAACGTCGTAATATCCAACCTCTTTGTTGACGGTTATGACGTCTTCGCGGGCAAGCCTCGCTCCTACAGGGTTCTGCGTTGGCCTCAGGGCCGGGTTACTGTTTTTCCAGCAACCACTTGCGATCGCCCGGCGTAAACGAAGGCATCTCGTCCGCCAGTGCGGTATTCACCGTCTGGAAAATCTCCAGTTCCTTGCCCTTGCGCGCAAAGATCCAGGTATTGCCCTGGCCGTTCGCCTGCAGCCAGATGTTGTCGTTGCCGCCGCTCATCGACGCGCAATCGCCCGCCAGGCACAGGGCATAACGATCCGCACCGGGCAGGCCGGCAACCTGGCCGTCGGCCTGGAACTGCACGGTGTTGCCTTCGCCGGGGCCGCTGAGAATTTTCCAGCTGCCGCCCATATAAGCCGAATACAGCGCTCGCTCGAAACTCGCGCCAATCGGTGCGCCTTCCGGTGCCGGGACCGTTGCACGGTCGAAAACCTGCTCCGGCTCGTTGTCGTTGGCGGCCTGGCTAAGTTGTTTGCCATCACGCTTCAGCTCGCTGGCGGAGCTGCCATAAAAGTCGACTTTCCAGGCGCCGGACTCTTCGCCCAGCAGCTTGCCTTCGACATTTTCAAAACCATTGGTGTAGCGGGCCTGACCGGCTCTGGTGTTGACGTCCCATTCCAGGTTCGGGCCATAGGCCTGGAGCGCTTCCCGCAGGGGGCCGCCTTTGGATGCAGCATCGATCGCCGACTGATTGATCCAGGTGCCGCTGATATCACGGTCGGCAGGGTCGCTGGCACAACCGCCCAAGAGAAGGGCGACCAGCGAGAGAGCTAGCGCTTGGCGCATGGTGGAATCCTTTCAAAGCAAGATCGGCGCAGCCTTTGGAAGGCTGCGCCGGACACATTACTCGATGACCAGAATGGCATCCATTTCAACCTGCGAACCCTTTGGCAGGGCTGCTACGCCGATGGCGGCGCGGGCTGGGTAAGGTTGGTCGAAGTACTTGCCCATGATCTCGTTGACCTTGGCGAAGTGGCTCAGGTCGGTGAGGAAGATGTTCAGTTTGACGATGTCCTTGAACGAACCACCGGCTGCTTCAGCCACGGCTTTGAGGTTCTCGAACACCTGGACGGTCTGGGCTTCGAAGCCTTCAACCAGTTCCATGGTTTTTGGGTCCAGAGGAATCTGACCCGACATGTAAACGGTGTTGCCAGCCTTGATCGCCTGGGAATAAGTACCGATGGCGGCCGGGGCCTTGTCGCTGTTGATAACGGTCTTGGTCATGTATGACTCCTTGTGAAGGGTGGGCTACGCGCGCATACGGGTGATGCGAATCACCCCGGTCAAGGCGCGCAGTTTCTTGATCACGCGGGCCAGGTGCACGCGGTCGTGCACACTGACCACCAGTTGGACCACGCTGATACGACCGTCGCGTTCGTCCATGCTGATTTTTTCGATATTGCCGTCGGCCGCGTTGACGCTGCTGGCCAGCAGGGCGATCAGGCCGCGCTGGTGTTCCAGTTCGACGCGCAGCTCGACATTGAATTCGCCGGTAACATCCTTGGCCCACGAGAGCTGGATGCATTTTTCCGGGTTGTGGCGGATTTCGCTGATGTTGCGGCAGTTGTCCAGGTGCACCACCATGCCTTTGCCCGCGGACAGGTGACCGACAATCGGGTCGCCCGGAATCGGCGTGCAGCACTTGGCGTAACTGAGCACCAGGCCTTCGGTGCCACGAATCGCCAGCGGGCCTTCCGGACTTGGCAATTGCTCACCTTCGCCGAGCAGGCGGCGGGCGACCACGTACGCCATGCGATTGCCCAGGCCGATGTCTTCGAGCAGGTCTTCGATCAGTTCAAGGCGGTATTCGTGGAGCATCAGCTGCACGCGCTCGGCCGGGATTTTTTCCAGGGAGCTGTCGAAACCGTTGAGTACCTTGTTCAGCAGGCGCTCGCCGAGGCTGATGGATTCGGAACGGCGCTGCAGTTTCAGCGCATGGCGGATGTGCGTCCGCGCCTTGCCGGTGACCACGAAGTTGAGCCATGCCGGATTCGGCCGCGCGCCGGGGGCGCTGACGATCTCGACCGTGGAGCCGCTTTGCAGCGGTTCGGACAGCGGCGCGAGACGACGATTGATCCGGCAGGCAATGCAGCTGTTGCCCACGTCGGTGTGCACTGCATAAGCGAAGTCGACAGCTGTGGAGCCTTTTGGCAACTCCATGATCCGGCCTTTGGGCGTGAACACGTAGACCTCGTCCGGGAACAGGTCGATCTTCACGCTTTCGATGAATTCCAGCGAGTTGCCGGCCCGTTGCTGCATTTCCAGCACGCCTTTGACCCACTGGCGGGCGCGGGCGTGAGTGCCTTTGGGCTGCTCGTCGCCGCTGGATTTGTACAGCCAATGGGCGGCGATGCCGTTGTTGGCCATCTCTTCCATTTCACGGGTGCGGATCTGGATCTCGATCGGTACACCGTGCATGCCGAACAGCGTGGTGTGCAGCGACTGGTAGCCGTTGGCCTTGGGGATTGCGATGTAATCCTTGAAGCGACCCGGCAACGGTTTGTACAAATTATGTACAGCGCCTAGCACGCGGTAGCAGGTATCGACCTTGTCGACGATGATCCGGAACGCGTAAACGTCCATGATCTCGTTGAAGGCCCGACGCTTGCCGCGCATTTTCTTGTAGATGCCGTAGAGGTGTTTCTGACGACCGCTGACCTCGCCCTGGATGCCATCGATGGCCAGGCAGTGGCTGAGGGACTCTTCGATCTTGTTGACGATTTCCTTGCGGTTGCCCCGGGCGCGTTTGACCGCCTGGTTGATTCGCGCGGAACGCATCGGGTGCATGGCCTTGAAGCCGAGGTCTTCGAATTCTATGCGAATGGCGTGCATGCCCAGCCGGTTGGCAATGGGCGCATAGATTTCCAGAGTTTCCTTGGCGATCCGCCGGCGTTTTTCGCCGGACAGCACTTCCAGGGTTCGCATGTTGTGCAGGCGGTCGGCCAGCTTGACCAGGATCACGCGAATGTCGCGCGCCATGGCCATGGCCATTTTCTGGAAGTTTTCGGCCTGGGCTTCGGCTTTGGTCTCGAAGTTCATCTGGGTCAGTTTGCTGACCCCGTCGACCAGTTCGGCCACGGTTTCGCCGAACTGCGCTTGGAGCGCTTCCTTGGCAATACCGGTGTCTTCGATCACGTCATGCAGCATGGCCGCCATCAGGCTTTGATGGTCCATATGCATGTCGGCAAGAATATTCGCCACTGCAAGAGGATGCGTGACGTACGCCTCACCGCTGCGGCGGCGTTGGCCGTCGTGGGCTTGTTCGGCGTAGAAGTACGCTCGGCGGACCAGGTTGACCTGGTCCTTGCCGAGGTAGGTCGATAAGCGATCGGCGAGGGCGTCTATGCTCGGCATGATGATTCCTGCCGTTCGTTGTGACCCCGCGCCGTGCTACGTCGACCAGGCATGGACTTATACTGCCTCGTTGGACTCGTCCTCGAACGCTGCGAACAGCGGTTCGTCTTCGACGATTTCTGCGTTGGCGATGAACTCGTAGCTCATCAGGCCTTCGGCGATTTCACGCAGCGCTACAACAGTAGGCTTGTCGTTTTCCCACTGAACCAGGGGCTCTTTGCCGCCGGTGGCCAGTTGACGGGCACGCTTGGTGGACAGCATGACCAGTTCAAAACGGTTTTCCACGTGGTTCAGGCAGTCTTCAACGGTTACGCGGGCCATGGTATTCCTCGGAGCGAATGCAATATGCGCGCTGCCCGGGTGGGCGAGCGGACTCAACAGTTTAAAAAATCACCAGCGATTAGGGAAGCGCTGATTTTTTGATCAGGCTCTTCAACGCGCTATAAGTGCCAATGTAAAGCCCTTGCAGCGCTTTTGGGAAGTGCTCTTTAGCCGAGCAATTCAGCCAAAAGTTTTCCGTTACGCTGCTGCTGACGCTTTTGATGCAGCTGATTGGCGCGGAAAATCGCCTGCAAATCACGCAGCGCGTGGGCGAAATCGTCGTTGATGATCAGGTAGTCGTAGTCGACGTAGTGGCTCATTTCGCTGACGGCTTCACGCATCCGGCCTTCGATGACCTCGTTGCTGTCCTGGCCGCGATTGTTCAGGCGCTGACGCAAGGCTTCCAGGGACGGCGGCAGAATGAAGATCGAGCGGGCCTGGGGCATCAACTTGCGCACTTGTTCTGCACCCTGCCAGTCGATTTCCAGAATCAGATCGTGGCCTTCGTCCAGGGTCTGCTGCAGGTGGCTTTGTGAGGTGCCATAGAGATTGCCGAACACTTCGGCGCGTTCGAGGAAATCCCCGTGCTCGATCATCTTCACGAACTCGCTGCGTTCGACGAAGTGATAGTTCACGCCGTTCACTTCACCGGGGCGCATGGCGCGGGTGGTGTGGGAGACCGAGACACGGATCTCCTGATCAGCGTCGGTCAGGGCCTTGACCAGACTGCTCTTGCCCGCGCCCGAAGGGGCGGAAATGATGTACAGGGTGCCGGTGCTGTGGGTCATGTCGGGTTTGCCTTACTCAATATTCTGCACTTGTTCGCGCATCTGCTCGATCAACACTTTGAGGTTGACCGCCGCTTGGGTGCTGCGCGGGTCGAAGGCTTTGGAGCCCAGTGTATTGGCTTCGCGGTTGAGTTCCTGCATCAGGAAGTCCAGGCGCCGACCGGCAGCGCCGCCGGACTTGAGTACCCGGCGAACTTCGATGATGTGAGTGCTCAGGCGATCCAGTTCTTCGGCGACGTCACTCTTTTGCGCGAGCATGACCATTTCCTGCTCCAGTCGCTGCGGGTCGAGGTCGGCCTTCATGTCGGTGAAGCGGTCGAGAACTTTCTGGCGTTGGGTGGCCAGCATCTGCGGGACCAGCTCACGCAGGATCACCACATCCCCTTCAATAGAGGTCAGGCGCTCATTGATCAATCGCGCCAGCTCAGTGCCTTCGCGCTCGCGACCGGCCTTGAGTTCTTTCAGGCCCTGATGGAACAGCGCCAGGGCTTCGGCATTCAGCGCTTGCGGGTCGGCGGCATCAGCCACCAGTACGCCGGGCCAGGCCAGGACTTCCAGCGGGTTCAGTGCGGCCGGGTTCTTGATCAGGCTGGCGACTGTTTCGGCGGCAGCGACCAGTTGAGCAGCGCGCTCACGGTCCACTTGCAGCGGTTTGCCGGTGCTTTCTTCGGTAAAGCGCAGGGTGCATTCGAGCTTGCCCCGGGACAGTTCCTGGCGCAGGGCTTCGCGGACCGCGCCTTCGAGGTCGCGGAAAGATTCCGGCAGACGCAGGTGGGGTTCCAGGTAGCGGCTGTTGACCGAGCGCAATTCCCAGCTCAGGGTGCCCTGGACGCCGGCTTTCTCTACGCGGGCGAAGGCGGTCATGCTGTGCACCATGGAGGTACCTCGCAATGCAGGTCAGCGCGTAACCCATGGTTCGCGGACCCGCTATCTGTGAATTAAAGCCGACAGGCAGCAAAGGCGCAGGATTGTAGCGCAGTGGGGCGGATGCGCCCAAACACACGCTGTGACAAAGAGCTGCAGGCCGTCGGCTAAGCTCTATTCAGGGGCTTCAATCGTCGGGCGATTTTTTTAGAAGTGCCCACTGGCGGCCCACGGCTCTATAATGCTCGGCAGTTTTCCGTCCTCCGTACAGGTAATCCCTATGAAACGTCCAAGTGGTCGCGCTGCCGATCAGCTCCGCTCGATCCGCATTACTCGCAACTACACCAAACACGCCGAGGGTTCTGTACTGGTCGAGTTCGGTGATACCAAAGTCATCTGCACCGTCAGCGTCGAGAATGGCGTGCCGCGTTTCCTGAAAGGCCAGGGCCAGGGTTGGTTGACCGCCGAATACGGCATGCTGCCCCGCGCCACCGGCGAGCGTAACCAGCGTGAAGCGAGCCGCGGCAAGCAAGGCGGCCGTACGCTGGAAATCCAGCGTTTGATCGGCCGTTCCCTGCGCGCTTCTCTGGACATGACCAAGCTGGGCGACGTCACCCTGTACGTCGACTGCGACGTGATCCAGGCTGACGGCGGCACCCGCACCGCGTCCATTACCGGTGCGATGGTTGCATTGATCGACGCCTTGAAAGTGATCAAGAAGCGTGGCGGCCTCAAAGGTGGCGACCCGCTCAAGCAAATGATCGCTGCCGTTTCGGTGGGCATGTACCAGGGCGAGCCTGTGCTTGACCTTGACTACCTGGAAGATTCGGCTGCCGAGACTGACCTCAATGTGGTGATGACCAGCACTGGCGGCTTCATCGAAGTACAGGGCACTGCCGAAGGCGCGCCGTTCCAGCCGGAAGAGCTGAACGCGATGCTGGCACTGGCGAAGAAAGGCATGATCGAGATTTTCGAACTGCAGAAGGCTGCACTGGCTGACTGATCGGACCCGATCCACACAAGGAGGACGCCATGAGTGACGAGCAACTGCCGCTACCCACACCGAGCCGAGAGGTTCGTCAGTGGGCGATGTTTTGTCACCTGTCCGCCTTGCTGGGGATCTGGCTGCCATTCGGCACGCTGATCGGGCCGCTGATTCTCTGGCAGATGAAGCGCGAGTCAGACCCGTTCATCGACGCGCAAGGCAAGGAGGCGCTGAACTTTCAGATCACCGTCGCCATTGCTTCGGCTACCTGCTTCCTGCTGATGGTGGTGATCGTCGGGTTCTTCCTATTTGGTCTGGTCGCGATCGGTGCGCTGGTGCTGACGATCATTGCTGGCGTGAAGGCCAATGAAGGGTTCCCTTACCGCTACCCATTCACGTGGCGCCTGGTAAAGTAGCTTCGCCTTTGTAGGAGCGAGGCTTGCCCGCGAAGAGGCCGGCACATCCAGCACATATGCTGGCTGTTAAATCGCTTTCGCGGGCAAGCCTCGCTCCTACAGGAATCAAGTGCGCACAAAAAAGCCGACAGCGATGTCGGCTTTTTTGCATCTGCGAAAAGACGCTTAGATCGTCAGCGTCCAGTCGTAGTCTACGATCAACGGTGCGTGCTGCGAGAACCGTGGCTGACGTGGCAGGCGTGCGCTACGTACGAAACGGCGCAGGCCCGGGGTCAGCAGCTGGTAGTCGAAACGCCAGCCCAGGTTGAGCATCTCGGCCTGTTCGTTGTCCGGCCACCAGCTGTACTGGTCGCCTTCACGGCTGACTTCGCGCAGGGCATCGACATAACCCATGTTGCCGACAATCTCGTCCATCCAGGCACGCTCAGGTGCCAGGAAGCCCGGGGATTGCTGGCTGTCGCGCCAGTTCTTGATATCCAGCTTCTGTTGCGCCACGTACAGCGAGCCACAATAAATGTACTCGCGACGTTTGCGTCGCTGTTTATCCAGATAACGGGCGAAGTCGTCCATTAGCTTGAACTTCTGGTTCAAGTCTTCATCGCCGTTCTGCCCCGAAGGGAGCAGCAAGGTCGCGATGCTGACCTTGTCGTAATCGGCTTGCAGGTAACGCCCGTAGCGGTCGGCCGTCTCGAAGCCGAGACCGCTGATGACTGCCTTCGGTTGCAACCGCGAGTACAAAGCCACGCCACCTTGGGCGGGAACTTCAGCTTCGCAGGCATAAAGGAAGTAGCCATCCAGTTGGAAGGCTGGATCGTCCAGTTCAAAGGCGGAGGCGCGGGTGTCCTGCAGGCAGATGACGTCGGCATTCTGTGCTTGCAGCCAACTGAGCAAACCACGCTCGACTGCAGCCTGAATCCCATTGACGTTCACACTGATGATCCGCATAAGTGGCCCCAAAAATCGCGTGCGGGTATGATACACGGCGTCTACCTAATTAGCTAAATCCGTGGTATTTGGGGTTTTTTTCATGCAAGCGTATCAGCGCGACTTCATTCGTTTTGCCATTGATCGTGGCGTTTTGCGCTTCGGTGAGTTCACCCTGAAGTCCGGGCGCACCAGTCCTTACTTCTTCAATGCCGGCCTGTTCAACTCGGGTTCTGCCCTGGCGCAGTTGGGGCGTTTCTATGCGGCAGCCATCGTCGAGAGCGGTATTTCGTTCGATGTGCTGTTCGGCCCGGCCTACAAAGGCATCCCGTTGGCGGCGACTACCGCCGTGGCGCTGGCCGAACATCATGGCCGTGATCTGCCATGGTGCTTCAACCGCAAGGAAGCCAAGGCCCATGGCGAAGGCGGCAGCCTGGTCGGCGCGCCATTGACCGGCGACGTGCTGATCATCGACGACGTGATCACCGCAGGCACGGCGATTCGCGAGGTGATGCAGATCATCGCCTCCCAGGACGGCGCCAAGGCCGCGGGCGTATTGATCGCCCTGAACCGTCAGGAGCGTGGCAACGGCGAATTGTCGGCCATCCAGGAAGTGGAACGTGACTTCGGCATCCCGGTGATCAGCATTGTTTCGTTGAACCAGGTGCTCGAGTTCCTGGCGGATGATCCGCAGCTCAAGCAGCATTTGCCTGCCGTCGAAGCCTACCGCGCCCAATTCGGCGTCTGACGCCATCCCCTGTGGGCGCCACAAAAGGTGGATTGTCACAAGGATTGCAGGCAAAAAAAGGCCCCGCTCAGCCAGGCTGAGCGGGTTTTTTTTTGTCAGCGCAGTCTTCGCCATTTTCCTATTAGTTTCAGCGTCAATCCCAAGTTGAACAGCGCAAACACCAGCAGCGCTACAACGACCATCACGTACAGCGTGCGATCTACATCGAAATCCCACAGATCCAGCGTGCTGCTGCGCATGATCCGCACGGCGGCCGGCAGATTGACGTAAAACAGCGCCATGAAGGCGCAAGTCAGCGGTACGGCGCAGCCCAACAAAACGCTCATCACTTTCCCTTGGCTGCGTTTTCTGGCCAGCGGGCCTGATTGTTTTTCATCCAGTTCCAGCGCTTCATGCAGCCTGGGCCACGCCAGATTGAACATGAAAGTGGTCAGGGTCAGCAGCAAACCGCTGACCGCGATGATGTCACTGAACGGCATTCAGACCGAGCGTCTGGCACAGCAGGGCGTGGGAGTCTTCGCTGATCTCGAACTGCCCGGCGCTGCCTTTGCGTTTGGTGATGGGTTTGAAGGTCGGCTGGTTCTGCGTGATCAGCATGTTCAGTTCATCACGGATGACGTCAGAGCTGATCACCACCAGGTAAACCGTTTGCGCATGCTCTGCGGATTCGATCACGGCCCGCATGCTGTATTGAAGAATCTCATCCAGTTGATTGCGAAAGCGTGAAACCGTGTTCTTCAGCAGGGTTTTGCTTTGACTTTGAGTCAGTTGGAAGATCGTTGATATCTGCGATTCGGTCGGCAGCGTTTGCCCGAATAGCTTTGAATCAAATACAGCAAACGATCCTGCTTTGCCTCATCGGCCCTGCTGGGCATGCCGCCTTCGACCAGCATTTTCAGGTATTCGGTCAGACTCGCCCTGGCTATTCGCTGTAGGGCATGAGCGATTTCATGGTCGGAAATTCTCAGGGTTTTTTTGACCGGTTCCTTTTGTTCCAGGTCGAAGGCCTGGGCGTCGATCGTGAATGAGATCTGCATGGCTCAGTCCTCCAGGATTATTCTTTGCTGGTGCTGCTGAGTGTCTCGGCCTTTTTGATCTCGACGGGTTTATTGGTTTTTTCTGGGTACGGATCAATAGCGGCATCGCCCTGACCGGTAAGAATTTTCCAGCCATGACGGGTGTGTGGTGTTTTCCGGAGCTGCGGGCAAGGTGGCATCGAGGTCTTGGCCTGATTCGAGTACTCGTGACCGCAATCGACGCAGGCATAGGTGCCAGGTGAAACATCGCTGCCGTATGGGGCATAGTCTTTTTGCATGGGTAGATCTCCTGTGGACTCAGGGAAGATCCTATGCAGATTGGTTACTTCGCGATGTCAGACGTTTCGCTTAGTCAGGTCAGGCATTTCTTGCGCGCATAAAAAAGATCGCAGACTTCGTCAGCTCCTACAGGGTTTTCGTACATCCGAAAATCCACTGTCGTAGAAGCTGCCGAAGGCTGCGATCTTTTTAAGTTTGAATCAGTGACGCTTGCGATTGCTGATCAAAGTGCCCACACCGGTGTCGGTGAAGATTTCCAGCAGAATCGCGTTCGGCACTCGACCATCGATGATCAACGAGCTGCCCACGCCGCCTTGTACCGCTTCCAGCGCGCAACGAATCTTCGGCAGCATGCCGCCATAGATAGTGCCGTCGGCGATCAGGTCGTCGACCTGTTGAGTCGTCAGGCCGGTCAGTACCGTGCCCGACTTGTCCATCAGGCCGGCGATGTTGGTCAGCAGCATCAGCTTCTCGGCTTTCAGTGCCTCGGCCACTTTACCGGCCACCAGATCGGCGTTGATGTTGTACGACTCGCCGTTGGCGCCGACGCCGATTGGCGCGATCACCGGGATGAAGTCGCCTTTGACCAGCAGGTTCAACAGGTCGGTGTTGATGCCGACCACTTCGCCGACGTGGCCGATGTCGATGATTTCCGGCTGGGTCATTTCCGGCGTCTGACGGGTGACGGTGAGCTTTTTCGCGCGAATCAGCTCGGCATCTTTGCCGGTCAGGCCGATGGCGCTGCCGCCATGACGGTTGATCAGGTTGACGATGTCTTTGTTGACCTGGCCGCCGAGGACCATTTCCACCACGTCCATGGTTTGCGCGTCAGTCACGCGCATACCATCGATGAAGTGGCTCTCGATCGACAGGCGCTTGAGCAGGTCGCCGATTTGCGGGCCGCCGCCGTGAACCACCACCGGATTGATGCCGACGGCTTTCATCAGCACGATGTCGCGGGCGAAGCCGGTTTTCAGCTCCTCGCTTTCCATCGCGTTGCCGCCGTATTTGATCACCAGCGTCTTGCCGACATAGCGGCGAATGTAAGGCAGCGCTTCGGACAGGACCTTGGCGGTGTTGGCGGCGGCTTCGCGTTCGAGGGTCATTCAGGGCTCCGGGTGAATCAGAACGGTAGTTGGAGATCAGGTGCAACACGCTTCAACTGGACGTGGAAAACGTCCTTGATGCGCTGCAATTCAGCCTCGTCATCGGCCTCGAAGCGCAGCACCAGCACCGGTGTGGTGTTGGAGGCGCGAACCAGGCCCCAGCCTTTGGCATAGTCGACTCGCACGCCGTCAATGGTGGTCAGGTCGGCGCCTTCACCCCATTGCGCATCGTGCAATGCATCAATGATGCTGAATTTGCTCTCTTCGGTCACATGGATATTGATCTCTGGCGTAGAAATATCGTTCGGGAAGGTTGCAAACAACTCTTCCGCGGTGGATTTTTCCTTGCTGAGGATCTCCAGCAGCCGTGCGGCGGCGTAAATGCCATCGTCGAAACCGAACCAGCGTTCCTTGAAAAAGATATGCCCGCTCATTTCGCCGGCCAGCAGGGCACCGGATTGTTTCATTTTCTTTTTGATCAACGAATGACCAGTCTTCCACATCAGCGGTCGACCACCATATTCCTTGATCAGCGGAATCAGGCGGCGGGTGCATTTGACGTCGAAGATGATTTCCGCGTTCGGGTTGCGCGCCACGACGTCGCGGGCGAACAGCATCAACAGACGATCAGGGAAGACGATGCTGCCGGTGTTGGTGACAACGCCCACGCGGTCGCCGTCGCCGTCGAAAGCCAGGCCCAGGTCGGCGTTGGTTTCCTTGACCTTGGCGATCAGGTCGACCAGGTTTTCAGGCTTGCCCGGGTCCGGGTGGTGATTCGGGAAGTTGCCGTCGACTTCGCAGAACAGCGGGATGACTTCGCAGTTCAGGGCTTCGATCAGCTGCGGGGCGATTACGCCGGCCGCGCCGTTGCCGCAATCGACCACTACTTTCAGGCGACGGGCCAGTTTGATGTCCTGGACGATTTCAGTGTTGTAGCGGTCGAGGATTTCGACCTTGGTGATGCTGCCCTTGCCGCTGCTCAGGTTGTTGGTCTTGAGGCGGTCGTGCAGGGCCTGGATCTGTTCGTTGGCCAGCGTGTCGCCAGCGATGACGATCTTGAAGCCGTTGTAGTTCGACGGGTTGTGACTGCCGGTGAGCATCACGCCGGATTTGCCAGCCAGTACGTTGGCGGCGTAGTACAGCGCAGGGGTTGGCACCAGGCCGACGTCGCTGACGTGGCAACCGCTGTCGGCCAGGCCCTGGATCAGTTGTTCCACCAGTTCCGGGCCGGACAGGCGACCGTCACGGCCGACGGACACATTGGGTTCGTTCTGGGCCAGGCTCTGGGAGCCGATGGCGCGACCAAGCCAATAAGCGGTTTCAGCGTTCAAGAATTCCGGGACGGTGCCGCGAATGTCGTAGGCGCGGAAGATGCTGTCGGGGAATTTGGGTGCGACTTGGGCTGGGGTGCTCATTTCTGGAAATGCTCCATCTCTAAAGTGGCTGGACAAACCTGCGAAAAATTCGTGGGCTGGCTCAAACTGAAGGGTATGACGGCGTTTTCGGCAGAGAGTTCGTGGTGTGTAAAGGCCATGCCATCAGCATCGGCGAACAATTGGCCGGCCAATGCCTTGATTTCCAGTGGTAAACCTTCCAGATGACGTCTTTGCAATTTTCATCCTTAAAATGCAGAGGACAGGTCAGGCCGGGCAGGGCTCCCAGCCTGAGTGCCGATGATCAGTGGCTGCCCGAGTGTCCGAAACCACCGGTACCACGCTGGGTTTCGACGAACTCTTCGACCATTTCAAAATGCGCTTGAACCACCGGTACCAGCACCAATTGGGCCAGGCGTTCGCCTACCACCATGTTGAAATCGGTCTGGCCACGGTTCCAGCACGACACCATCAGCGGGCCCTGGTAATCGGAGTCGATCAGGCCGACCAGATTGCCCAGCACGATGCCGTGCTTATGGCCAAGGCCTGAGCGCGGCAGGATCAGCGCGGCCAAACCTGGATCGCCAATGTAGACAGACAGGCCCGTCGGAATCAGCAGGGTTTCGCCCGGCTTGATGACGGTGTCTTTTTCCAGCATGGCGCGCAGGTCGAGGCCAGCGGAGCCAGGGGTGGCGTACTGCGGTAGCGGGAATTCGGTACCGATGCGGGGGTCGAGGATCTTGGCTTGCAAAGCGTGCATGTAAATTAAACCTGGTTCAGACGTTCGGCGATAAAAGTGATCAGCTGGCGAGCGATTTTGCTCTTGCTGGTCTGGGCGAAGAGTGTGGCGTGCAGTTCACGGTCGATCACGCTGCAGGCGTTTTCTTCGCTGTTGAAGCCAATACTCGGGTTCGCGACGTCATTGGCGACGATCAGATCGAGGTTCTTGTCTTTCAACTTGCGGGCAGCGTAATCGAGCAGATGTTCGGTTTCGGCGGCGAAGCCGACACTGAACGGACGGTCGGGACGGGTGGCGATGGTGGCCAGGATGTCCGGGTTGCGCACCATCTGTAGCAACAAGCCGTCGCCGTTCGTAGGGTCTTTCTTGAGTTTCTGTGGGGCGACGACTTCCGGACGGTAGTCCGCGACCGCTGCTGAGGCGATGAACAGGTCGCAAGGGATCGCGGCTTCACACGCGGCGAGCATGTCGCGGGCGCTGACCACGTCGATGCGCGTGACGCGATCCGGAGTCGGCAGGTGCACCGGGCCTGTGATCAGGGTCACGCGGGCGCCGGCTTCTACCGCGGCTTCGGCCAGGGCAAAGCCCATTTTTCCGGAGCTGTGGTTGGTGATGTAGCGCACCGGGTCGATGTTTTCCTGGGTCGGGCCGGCGGTGATCAGCACGTGCTTGCCGGTCAGCGCCTGGCGCTGGAAGCAGTCTGCCGCGCACTGGGCGAGGTCGGTGGCTTCGAGCATGCGGCCCATGCCGACGTCGCCGCAGGCCTGGCTGCCGGAAGCCGGGCCGAAGACCTTGAGGTCACGGCTTTCGAGGGTTTGCAGGTTGGCCTGGGTCGCCGGATCGCGCCACATGGCCTGGTTCATCGCCGGGGCAACCGCGACCACCGCGTCGGTGGCCAGCACCAGCGTGGTCAGCAGGTCGTCGGCAATGCCTTGGGCCAGTCGGGCGATCAGGTCCGCGGTGGCGGGAGCGATCAGCACCAGGTCGGCCCACTTGGCCAGCTCGATGTGGCCCATCGCGGCTTCGGCCGCCGGGTCCAGCAAATCGAGATGGACCGGATGCCCGGACAAAGCCTGCATGGTCAGCGGGGTAATGAATTCGCTGCCGCCACGGGTCATGACCACGCGCACTTCGGCGCCCTGATCGATCAGGCGGCGAACCAGCTCGGCGCTCTTGTAGGCAGCAATGCCGCCGCCGACGCCCAGAACGATGCGTTTCCGATACAGCCGCTGCATAGGTCTGCCTTTCATTTCGTTGATGACTGCATGGCGATACCCCCTCCCCAGGAGTGAAATCGCCCGCAAAAAAGATGGGCTACGATATCACAGCGACCGCTACGGAACAGCGGCGCCCACAGACATGGAGGTGTTATGAGCATTCGCGATTGGCCGGCGGCCGAGCGGCCGCGGGAGAGGTTACTGGAGTTAGGCTCGGGGAGTCTTTCGGACGCCGAACTGCTGGCGATTTTTTTGCGTACCGGCGTATCCGGCAAAAGTGCGGTAGATCTGGCGCGACACTTGTTGACTCAGTTTGGCGGGCTGCGTTCGCTAATGGAGGCTGATCAAAAAACATTCAGCAAACAATTAGGGCTCGGACCCGCGAAATTCGCTCAGTTGCAGGCAGTTCAGGAAATGGGCAGACGGCATTTGGCTGAACGCTCGCGTTACAAGTCGGCGTTGGAAAATCCGCAAGCTGTGCGTGATTATCTGAAGTCGATGCTCCGCCATGAGCCCCACGAGGTGTTTGGCTGCCTGTTTCTGGACTCCAAGCACCGGGTATTGGCGTTCGAAGCGCTGTTTCGCGGCTCCATCGACAACACCAGCGTCTATCCACGGCAGGTGGTCAAACGCGCTCTGGCTCACAACGCCGCAGCGCTGATCCTGTGCCATAACCATCCGTCGGGTAACCCCGACCCCAGTCAGGCCGACCGAATGCTGACCAAGCGTCTGCAAGAGGCGCTGGATTTGATCGATGTGCGGGTGCTCGACCATTTCATCGTCGGTGACGGCGATCCGCTGTCCATGGCCGAGTATGGGTGGATGTGAGGGAGGCAGCGGCAAGCTTCAAGTTTCAAGCGGCAAGCTGGAGCGAGTGCGCGGAATGCTTGAGCTTGCCGCTTGTAGCTTATGGCTTGAAGCTGATTTTTGAGTAGTCCTGTCGGCCGAACGGACTGACCTGATAGCCCTGCACATCCTTGCGAGTCAGCGCGAAGGCGGTTGGGTGAGCCAGCGGCAGCCACAACGCCTGTTGCTGGATCTGCGCCTGGGCCTGTTCGTAAAGCTTGGTGCGTACACCTTGCTCGCCAGTGGTCTTGCCGGCGCTGATCAGCTTGTCCAGATCCTGGTTGCAGTAGCGGGCGAAGTTGGTGCCGGATTTGACCCCCGCGCAGGAAAACTGCGGCGTGAGGAAGTTGTCCGGGTCGCCGTTGTCGCCAGCCCAGCCCATGAACAGTAGATCGTGCTCGCCGGCCTTGGCGCGTCGAATCAGCTCGCCCCATTCGATCACACGAATCTCGGCCTGGATGCCGATTTCCGCCAGATCGGACTGCAGCAATTGCGCCCCGAGGCTCGGATTGGGGTTCAGCAGGCTGCCGGAAGGGCGGGTCCAGATGGTGGTCTGGAAACCATTCTTGAGCCCGGCCTTGGCCATCAGCGCACGGGCCTTTTCGACGTCATGCGAGTAGCCCGGCAAGCCTTTGGCGTAGCTCCAGGTGTTGGGCGGATATGGGCCGTTGGCGGGTTCGGCGGTGTCTTCGAACACGGCTTTGACATAGTTGGCCTTGTCGAACGCGAGATTGATCGCCTGGCGTACTTCAGGTTTATCCAGCGGCGGATGCTGGCTGTTGATGCCAACGAAGGCGGTCATGAAGGCGTCAGTCTTTTCGACTTTCAGGGTTGGCTCTTTCAGCGCCGCCTGTACGTCCAGAGGCTTGGGTGACAGGGCGATCTGGCACTCGTTGCGGCGCAATTTCTGCAAACGCACGTTGGCATCCGGAGTGATGGCAAAGATCAGCGGGTCCACCGACGGCTTGCCACGGAAGTAATCCGGGTTGGCCTTGTAGCGAATCGAGGCGTCTTTCTGAAAACGCGTGAAGATGAACGGGCCGCTGCCGATCGGCTGGCTGTTGAGTTTTTCCGGGGTGCCGGCCTTCAGCAGTTTGTCCGCGTACTCGGCCGAATAGATCGAAGCGAAACCCATGCTCAGAGTGGGCAGGAAAGTCGAATCCGGGTGGTCGAGGGTGAAGCGGATGGTCAGCGGGTCCAATGCGTCGATCTTCTTGATCAACGCTGGTAATTGCATCGACTGGGCGTGCGGGAAACCGCTCTGGGCGACTTTGTGCCATGGGTTTGCCGGGTCGAGCATGCGGTCGAAGCTGAACTTCACGTCTTCGGCGGTCAGGTCACGCGTCGGGCTGAAGTATTCGGTGCGGTGAAATTTCACCTGCGGGTGCAACTTGAAGACGTAGGTCAGGCCATCGGGCGTGACTTCCCAGCTGTCCGCCAGGCTGGCGACCACTTTGCCGCTGGCCGTGTCGAAGTCCACCAGGCGGTCCATCAGCACGTCGGCCGAGGCGTTGGTGGTGGTCAGCGAGTTGTATTGCACCACATCGAACCCCTCCGGGCTGGCTTCAGTGCAGACGCTCAAGGCGGCAGCATGGGCCAAGGGGCTCAGTAGAAGCGGGGCGAGCAGCAGCGGTAGGGCAGCAAGGCGCATGGTCGGATTCCTTTACAGATCGAAGGCCCATCTGCAAGTGCAGTCTGGAAAAGTCTTACCCTAGTGGGCTCTTTTGCAAATGACTATCCCCTTTTTCATTTTAAGGGGACTATGTGCGCTTGTTTCGGTGATGCGGGCCGAAGAAAACCCGGAATCGGTCGGTTGGCCGATTCTCTGCGACGAGCGGTCTTAATCGACGACAGCCTTTATCCAAGGCGCCCGGTGGCCGAAAAATGGGGAATTTATCAAGTCCGCGCACACGGAATGTTGTTGCTCTCCAGTCTTTCTGGTATAAAGCAGCGCTCTTTTCTAGGGGCCCGGTTCCTTCACTGTAGGTGTAGCCGGTAAGACCTCTAAAGAAACGCGGCGCCTGGCGCCAAATGACTGAGAGATTAAGCGGCCAACCCATGCCGGGTTGGGCATGTGGTTTTAGAGGGCTGAGGCATGTCGAGAGTATGTCAAGTTACCGGTAAGGGTCCGGTGACTGGGAATAACATTTCCCACGCAAACAACAAAACCCGTCGTCGTTTCCTGCCGAACCTGCAGCATCACCGCTTCTGGGTTGAAGAAGAGAAACGTTTCGTGCGTCTGCGCGTATCTGCCAAAGGCATGCGTATCATCGACAAGCGTGGCATTACTGTCGTGCTGGCCGAAATCCGCAAAGCTGGCAAGATCTAAGGGAGCTAATCATGCGTGAATTGATTCGTTTGATTTCGAGCGCCGGTACTGGTCACTTCTACACTACCGACAAGAACAAGCGCACTACTCCGGACAAAATCGAGATCAAGAAATTTGATCCGGTTGTTCGCAAGCACGTGATCTACAAAGAAGGCAAAATCAAGTAATTGATTTTCCCTCTTACGAAAAAGGCCCGTATCGCGAGATACGGGCCTTTTTTGTTGCCAGATGAACGGTTACACCGGGCGATCAACCGCAGGACATTCCAGTAATCTTCAAGTCCAGATCGGTGATGATTTTCAGGCGGTCTGGTTCAAATTCTTGTGTGACGGGATTGACTATAACCTTGGCTGCGCGTGCCTGTGCGCGAGCCTGCTCCAAAACCGTCCGGGTCAAATATTCGCCGATGAGATAGCTGGCCCGGTGCGCATAGCACTGCTTCGATTCGGCGGCGTGCGCCTGCATCTGGGTCATTGCAATGGTGAGACCTACCAGAAGCCCAGTGGTGAAGAGTCTGTTCATGAATTTTCGCTTCCATGTGAAAGATGATGGTATGGCTCCTTTTTCCAGGAGCCATACCAGCATCCGCCATGGTCAGCGAAGCCGTGCGGTAACTATTTATCGTGAATCTCAGGCCTTCTGTTCAAACACCACATAAATCTTGCGGCAAGGCTCCAGCACTTCCCAAGTACCGCGAAACCCTGCCGGGATCACGAACCGATCACCTACACGCAAGGTCTTGGCGTTGCCATCGTCGTCGCGCAGCACTGAAACCCCCTGAAGGATTTCGCAGTATTCGTGCTCGGTGTAGTTCACTCGCCACTGGCCGACTTCGCCCTCCCAGACACCTGCATTCATCTGGCCGCACGGGCTGTTGTAATGGTTGTACACCGCTTGCTCCGGGTCGCCCTTGAGGACTTTTGCCGGGTCTGGCCGATAGCGATCGGGCTGGGTGTTGGCCTGGCTGAAATCGACGATATCCTGAATGCTCATGCTGGTATTCCCCCGTTATTGCGCTGGAAAATTGAAAGTCTATGTTTATTAAAATGAACATCGCAAGGCCGTTTGCCAGCCTTGTGTCAAATATATTGAAACTTCACCGGCCGCTGGTTTAGGGTAACGGTTGCCTTGAGCCGAAAAGCAGGCTGGCCGGGCAGAATTCCTGACAGCACCCGCATAGAACGCGGGGCACTCGTATTCAATAAGAGGAGGACACTCGTATGACCACCCTGACTCGTGCCGACTGGGAACAGCGGGCTCGCGATCTGAAGATCGAAGGCCGCGCCTACATCAATGGCGAATACACCGATGCCGTCTCCGGCGAGACCTTCGAGTGCATCAGCCCGGTCGATGGCCGTCTGCTGGGCAAGATTGCCAGCTGTGACGCCGCTGACGCCCAGCGTGCCGTGGACAACGCCCGCGCCACTTTCAATTCCGGCGCCTGGTCGCGCCTGGCGCCGACCAAACGCAAAGCCACCATGATCCGTTTCGCCGGCCTGCTGAAACAGCACGCCGAAGAGTTGGCCCTGCTCGAAACCCTGGACATGGGCAAGCCGATCAGCGATTCCCTGTACATTGACGTTCCAGGCGCGGCGCAAGCCCTGAGCTGGAGCGGTGAAGCCATCGACAAAATCTACGATGAAGTCGCCGCCACCCCGCACGATCAACTGGGGTTGGTGACTCGTGAGCCGGTCGGTGTGGTCGGTGCGATCGTGCCGTGGAACTTCCCGTTGATGATGGCCTGCTGGAAGCTCGGCCCGGCGTTGTCCACTGGTAACTCGGTGATCCTCAAGCCTTCCGAAAAATCGCCGCTGACTGCCATTCGCATTGCGGCGCTGGCCGTTGAAGCCGGTATTCCAAAAGGTGTGCTGAACGTGCTGCCGGGCTACGGTCACACCGTTGGCAAGGCCCTGGCCCTGCACAACGACGTCGACACCCTGGTGTTCACCGGTTCGACCAAGATCGCCAAGCAACTGCTGATCTACTCCGGCGAATCGAACATGAAGCGCGTCTGGCTCGAAGCTGGCGGCAAGAGCCCGAACATCGTGTTCGCCGATGCGCCGGACCTGCAAGCCGCCGCCGAAGCCGCTGCCGGTGCCATCGCCTTCAACCAGGGCGAAGTCTGCACCGCCGGTTCGCGCCTGCTGGTCGAGCGTTCGATCAAGGACAAATTCCTGCCGCTGGTGATCGAGGCCCTGAAAACCTGGAAGCCGGGCAACCCGCTGGACCCGGCAACCAATGTCGGTGCACTGGTGGATACCCAGCAGATGAACACTGTGCTGTCCTACATTGAGTCCGGTCACACCGATGGCGCCAAACTGGTGGCGGGCGGCAAGCGCATTCTTCAGGAAACCGGTGGCACTTACGTCGAGCCAACGATTTTCGATGGCGTGAGCAACGCGATGAAAATTGCCCAGGAAGAAATCTTCGGTCCGGTGTTGTCGGTCATCACCTTCGACAGCGCTGAAGAAGCCATTGCGATCGCCAACGACACGCCTTACGGTCTGGCCGCTGCAGTCTGGACCGCCGACATCTCCAAGGCTCACCTGACCGCCAAGGCGTTGCGTGCCGGTAGCGTGTGGGTCAATCAGTACGACGGCGGCGACATGACCGCGCCGTTCGGTGGCTTCAAACAGTCCGGCAACGGTCGCGACAAATCGCTGCATGCGTTCGACAAGTACACCGAGCTGAAGGCGACCTGGATCAAGTTGTAAGTCAGTAAAGGAGCCCGAATGTAAATCGGGCTCCTGAACGACGCAGATCCCCTGTGGGAGCGGGCTTGCTCGCGAAGGCGGTGTAACAGCCAACATTGATGTTGGATGTGATGGCCCCTTCGCGAGCAAGCCCGCTCCCACAGTGTTTTGTGCTGTACATAAAAATATCCACAGGAGCGTGGAACATGCGTTGGGCGACGTATTTCGCCGTTTTGGCGTCTGTCTTGAGTGTCGGCCTGGCCCTGGGTGTCAGCATGCCGTTGGTGTCGTTGCGTCTGGAAGGCTGGGGTTACGGTTCGTTCGCGATCGGCGTGATGGCAGCGATGCCGGCCATTGGCGTACTGCTGGGGGCGAAAATCTCCAGCCATCTTGCGGCCCGTCTTGGCACGGCCAATCTGATGCGCCTGTGCCTGTGGGCCGGGGCGGTCTCCATCGGCTTGCTGGCGCTGTGGCCGAGCTATCCGATCTGGTTGGTGCTGCGGTTGATGATCGGGGTGATCCTGACGCTCGTCTTCATCCTTGGCGAAAGCTGGATCAACCAACTGGTGGTCGAGCAATGGCGCGGCCGATTGGTGGCGCTGTATGGCAGTAGCTATGCGCTGAGTCAGCTGGCCGGGCCGTTGCTGTTGGGTGCGTTGGGCACCGAGCATGATTATGGCTTCTGGGTCGGTGTCGGTTTGCTGATGACGTCACCGTTCCTGCTGTTGGGCCGCGACGGCGCACCCACCAGCGAAGCCTGCAGCGTAACCCTCGGTGACTTGTTGACCTTCTGCCGCGGCTTGCCAGCGATTGCCTGGGCGGTGTCGCTGTTCGCTGCGTTCGAAGCGATGATCCTGACCTTGCTGCCGGTCTATTGCCTGCGTCAGGGATTCACGACGGAAATCGCCTTGGCGATGGTCAGCACCGTGGTGGTGGGTGATGCTTTGCTGCAATTGCCGATTGGCGCGCTGGCCGATCGCTTGTCACGGCGTACGTTATTCACCGGCTGTGCGATGCTCTTGTTGCTGTCGAGTCTGGCGATTCCGTTGCTGATCGACACGCTACTGATCTGGCCGCTGTGGGTGTTGTTTGGCGCCAGCACCGGCGGGTTGTTCACCTTGTCGCTGATCCTGATCGGCGAGCGTTATCGCGACGATGCGCTGGTGCGCGCCAATGCCCATATCGCGCAACTGTGGGGCATTGGTTGCCTGATCGGCCCCTTGGCAGCCGGTGCCGGGAGCCAGTGGATCAGCGGGCATGCCTTGCCATTGCTGATGGCGGCGGGCGCGTTGGGACTGGTGATTCTGGTATCGCGACAAGGGGCGTTTGGGACAGTTGCCGAACCAGCCTGAGCGCTGCACAACCCTGTGGCGAGGGGGCTTGCCTGTGGCGAGGGAGCTTGCTCCCGTCGGGTCGCGCAGCGGCCCTGAATCATGCGCCACCGCTTATTCAAATAGAACACGGATGCCGATTTGCGACTGCTGCGCAGCCGAACGGGAGCAAGCTCCCTCGCCACAATTCATCACCAGCGTCCTGACTACAACATCCGCTCCAGGCCGACCATGCTGCTGAACCATGAATTGAAGTGTCGCCACCAACCTCCCGGTTCTTTGGTCAATGTGCGCTGCTTGCCGTCATCTTCGGTGACCCAGATAATCTGCCCCTTTTCCAGCCGGGCCTGATAGCTGAGGGCAGGCGCCATACCCTCCAGTGCCAGTTCGCGCACCCGTCCGGCGAGCTGCGGGTTGTCTACCAGGACCCCGACTTCGGTGTTCCATAGGACCGAGCGCGGGTCGAAATTGAACGAGCCGATAAAGGCTTTCTGTCGGTCGAAAATCATCGCCTTGCTGTGCAGGCTGGAGTCGGAACTGCGGTAGGAGCTGCTGCCGCTGTGAAACAGGCGCGGTCCGCTGCCGCTATCACCGTTATCGCCGGGCTGGCGACGCAATTCGAACAATTGAACCCCATGCTCCAGCAAGGCTTTGCGATAAGGCGCGTAACCACCGTGCGTGGCCGGTACGTCGGTGGCTTCCAGTGAGTTGGTCAGCACACTGATCGATACGCCGGCATCGGCGCGACCGGTCAGGTAAACCAGCCCCGGTTGGCCGGGTACGAGGTAGGCTGAGACCATGATCAGCTCTTTGTTGACCCCATTGAGCTCGGGCGCCAACTGGGTGGTCAGCAACAAGTGCGGGTCAGGTTCGCCGTCGGACAGCACCTTGCTCGGTGCGTCCCACAGTGCCTGGTTCCAGGCCCAGATCAGCTCCCGGCGCCAGACATTCAGGCGCGGGTGAGTGGTGTAGGCCATTAACTGCTGATAAAGCGCGTGGTTCTGTTTGCGCGTTTCCTCCAGGGACTCGTCCAGTCGGATCCGGGTGTTTCTCAGATCCCTGGCTGTCGGCTTGGTCGAGAGAAACTGCTCGATCGGCTTGCTCAGGGCGCTGTTCCAGTACTGGTCGAAGCTGTGTCCCAACTGCTCTGCAACCGGTCCGACACTGAGCATGTCGATGTCGGTGAAATTCAGGTTGGGCTCGGCATCGAAATACTCGTCCCCCAAGTTACGCCCGCCAACGATAGCTGCGCTGTTGTCCGCCACCCACAGTTTGTTGTGCATGCGCCGGTGTTGCTGCGACAGGTTGAAGAACCGGCCCATCGTTCGCGTAACGACGGTGCTGCGGCCCAGGTGCAGCGGGTTGAATACGCGGATCTGAATCTTCGGATGGGCGGCGAGGGTCGCGATGATCCGGTCCAGGCCATCGCTGGTGGTGTCGTCGAGCAGAATCCGCACCCGCACGCCGCGGTCGGCGGCCTTGAGCAACTCGCTCACCAGTATTCGTGTGCTGATGCCGTCATGGACGATGTAGTACTGCAGATCGAGGCTGCTTTGAGCGTTGCGAATCAGCTCGGCGCGGGCGGTGAAGGCCTCGGCGCTATCGGAGAGCAAGCGAAAACCCGATTGGCCCTTATAGGGGAGGGCCTGGGCCTGGATCGAACGGCCGAACGCCGAGCCCGCCGCCGGCAGGGCCTGACTCGGTTCGCGAGGGACATTGAGTGTTGTACAACCACCAAGGAGCGAGGCGAGTAACAGAAGAGCAAGCAGGGGCTGTCTGATTCTCACGGAGCGTATTCCGGGTGGTGGCGGTTAGCATATGGACGCCGCTTCCCGAAGAAAGGTCAGTCGGTTTCCGCCAGCAGTTTGATGGCTGTCGCACCGACCTTGCGCACTGCTTCTTCGATCTGCGGGGTTGTTTTGGCAGCGTAGTTCATCCGCAGGCAATTGCGGTATTTGCCCGAGGCGGAAAAGATACTGCCGACAGCAATCTGCACGCCTTGATCATGCAGCGCGCGATTGAGTTTCAGGGTGTCGAAGCCCTCCGGCAGTTCGACCCACAGCATGAAGCTGCCTTGCGGACGGCTGGCCCGGGTACCGGCGGGGAAATAGCGGGTTACCCAGTCGATCATCGCGTCGCGATTGCGCTGGTATTGCGTGCGCATCCGCCGCAAATGTGGTTCGAAGTGCCCGGCCTTGAGAAATTCGGCAATCGCAATCTGTGGTTGCGGCGCGGTAGAGCCCGTGCTGATGTACTTCATGTGCAGCACCCGTTCCAGATAACGGCCCGGTGCGACCCAACCAATGCGCAGGCCTGGTGCCAGTGTCTTGGAAAAAGAACTGCAGAGCAGGACGCGGCCGTCTTCGTCGAAGGATTTGATCGTGCGCGGGCGCGGGTAGGTGTAGGCCAGTTCGCCATACACATCGTCCTCGATAATCGCCACGTCGAAACGCTGTGCGAGTGTCAACAACGCACGTTTGCGCGACTCCGGCATGATGTAGCCCAGCGGGTTGTTGCAGTTGGGAGTCAACTGTATGGCCTTGATCGGCCATTGCTCCAATGCCAGCTCCAAAGCCTCGAGGCTAATGCCGGTGAGCGGATCAGTGGGGATTTCCAGCGCTTTCATGCCCAGGCCTTTGAGCGTCTGCATGGCGCCGTGAAAGCTCGGTGAATCCACGGCGACGATGTCACCCGGCTCGCAAATGGCGCGGATGCTGGTGGACAGCGCTTCATGGCAACCGGTAGTGATCACCAGATCATTGGCGCTCAACTGGCAGCCGGAATCGAGCATCAGGCGAGCGATCTGTTCGCGCAATTCGAGGGTGCCGTAGATGTTGTCGTAATACAGACCGGGCATGTCCTGACGACGACTGATTCGCGCCAGGCTGCGCAGCAGCGGTTTCATGGTCGGCGTGGTGATATCCGGCATGCCGCGACCCAGTTGCACGACGTCCTTGCGCGGTACGGCGCGGATCAGTTCCAGCACTTGATCCCACTGCGAAATATCCACCGGTCGCTGGGCCGGCCGGCCAACCGCTGGCAGCTCCGGCAGTTCGCGACTTACGGGCACGAAGTAGCCGGACTTGGGTTTGGGCATCGCCAGGCCAACGTCTTCCAGCACTCGATAGGCCTGCTGCACCGTGCTCAGGCTGACCCCGTGTTCAACACTCAATGCCCGCACCGAGGGTAACCGGTCGCCGGGGCGATAAAAGCCCTGTTCGATACGCGTGCCGAGCAACTCGGCGAGGTTGACGTAAAGGGTCATGGCGCAGTCTCGGTGTGAGTGATTCGGTTAACCAGTACAGATGGGGCGAAAATATGTGATTCAGAGGCTGAAACGGAAAATCTGTATGGAGTTAATACGTTCTTGTTGAATCTGTAATGCTTTTCGCCGTCCGCGCATCATGAAAGCTCTGGCTACCCAAGTAAACAGGAGCGACGAAAATGAACGGCTTGAGCGATGTGCGGCTGACGTTACACAGTCAGGAACTGGCGGCAGGGCAAAAAAACGGCACACGCGAGGCGGTGATGCGCAACGCGCCGTCCTGCCTGGGTCGCTGGGGCCTGTTCTGGCATCGTCTGCACACGCGCAAGGTGTTGCTGGAATTGACACCGGAACAGCTCAGGGACGTCGGATTGAGTCTGGAACAGGCGCAGGAGGAGGGGCTAAAGCCTTTTTGGCGGATCTGAATATTGCGGCGGTTTATAGATCCATTCGCGGGCAAGCCTCGCTCCTACACAGATTCGCGTCGATTACGGGATTGCCGCTCGACAAAATCCCTGTAGGAGCGAGGCTTGCCCGCGAAGGCGTCGACACAGACGCCGAAAATCTTTCAGACCAACTCCTTCATCCGATGCCACAGCATCCCCAACGCCAACAACGGCGAACGCAAATGCTTGCCACCCGGGAAGGTGATATGCGGCACCTTGGCAAACAGGTCGAAACCTCCGCTCTGCTGGCCGCTGATGGCCTCAGCCAACAACTTGCCCGCCAGATGCGTGGCGTTCACCCCATGGCCGGAATAGGCCTGGGCGTAATACACATTAGGCTGCTCCTTGAGCCGACCGATCTGCGGCAGGCGATTGGCGCCGATGCCAATCATCCCGCCCCATTGATAGTCGATTTTCACCCCGGCCAGTTGCGGGAACACCGCCAGCATCTTCGGTCGCATGTACGCGGCGATGTCTTTCGGGTCGCGTCCTGAATAATGGCAGGCACCACCGAACAGCAAACGTCGGTCGGCCGAGAGTCGGTAGTAATCCAGCGCCACCCGTTGATCGCAGACCGCCATGTTTTGCGGTAACAAGGCGTGAGCCTGTTCTGCGCTCAAGGGTTCGGTCGCGATGATGTAACTGCCGGCGGGCAGCACCTTGCCGCCGAGTTGCGGGTTGAGATCGTTGAGGTAGGCGTTGCAGCCCAGCACCAGCGTCTTCGCGCGAACCGTGCCCTGGGCGGTGTGGACCTTGACCTCGGGGCCGTAATCGATGCGGGTCACTGCCGATCGTTCGAACAGCTTCACGCCCAATTGTCGGGCAGCTGCCGCTTCACCGAGTGCCAGGTTCAAGGGGTGCAGATGTCCGGAGCCCATGTCGATCAGACCGCCGACATAGCGGTCGGAACCCACCACGCTGTGCATTTCATTGGCTTGCAGCAGACGGGTTTCGTAACGGTAACCGAGGCTGTGCAGCTCGATGGCGTCTTCGGCGAAGCCTTCCAGCTCTTGAGCCTTGTTGGCGAGGTCGCAGTAACCCCAGGTCAGGTCGCAAGGGATCTGAAAGCGCTCGATCCGCTGTCGGACGATTTCCACCGCTTCCAGGCCCATCAATTTCATCTGACGCACGCCGTCGACGCCGATCACGTTGGCGAATTGATCGAGACCATGGCCGACGCCCCGAATCAACTGCCCGCCATTGCGTCCACTGGCGCCCCAACCGATTTTGTGCGCTTCTAGCAGCACCACGCTAAAACCCCGTTCGGCCAGTTCGAGCGCGGTGTTCAGCCCGGAGAACCCGCCGCCCACCACGCACACGTCCGCAACCAGTTCACCTGTGAGCACCGGCAAATCGGGCTGCGGCAGGCTGCTGGCGGCGTAATAAGAGGCCGCGTGTTGATGGCTCGAGGCCGGTTGCTGAACGGGGGCGTTCATATCCGTCATCCTGATGCGTGTGTTTGAAAAAGTTGACGGAGCATAAGCCGCCGCTTCGGACGCGGGCAACACCGGTCGGTTGGCGCTGTCTGGATCGGGGCTTTTGCGTCAGAATCCCGGTCTATTCCAATTTCGGTCACCGCTTCGATGAGTTGCAACAGTCAGAAGATTCGCACGCTGCGCCAGCAGATTCCCTCTTTCGAGTGCGTGCCCGGCTGTCATGACTGCTGTGGGCCGGTGACCACCTCGCCCGAAGAAATGTCCCGCCTGCCGCGCAAGACCCGGGCCGAGCAGGATGCGGCGATGGATGAACTCAATTGCGTCCATCTGGGCCCCAATGGTTGCACGGTGTATGACGAGCGACCGCTGATCTGTCGGCTGTTCGGTACCACCAAGACGTTGCCATGCCCCAACGGGAGACGGCCGGTGGAGCTGATTCATCCACGGGTCGAGAAGCAGATTCATGAGTACATGGCTTCGACGCGGCAGGTTTTGGTTTAGTTGTTTGATCGTTCCCACGCTCTGCGTGGGAATGCCTCTTCGGACGCTCTGCGTTCGGCTCTGGATGGGACGCAGAGCGTCCCGGGCTGCATTCCCACGCGGAGCGTGGGAACGATCGGTGTAGGCTCAATCCGGAATCGGCAGGTTCAAGCTCTCTTTCACTTCTTCCATCACGATATAGCTTTTGGATTCGCGCACATGCGGCAACTTGAGCAGGATGTCGCCCAGCAGTTTTCGGTACGAGGCCATCTCGGAAATCCGTGCTTTCACCAGATAATCGAAGTCCCCTGACACCAAATGGCATTCCAGTACGTGGGGCAGTTTCAGCACCGCGCGTCGGAACTCTTCGAAAGTATCGCCGGATTTGTAGTCGAGGCTGATCTCGACGAACACCAGCAGGCTACCCTTGAGGTGCTGCGGATTCAGGCGGGCGTTGTAGCCCATGATGATCCCTTCGCGCTCCAGTCGTCGTACCCGTTCGGTACAGGGTGTGGTGGAGAGGCCGACCTTTTCCCCGAGCTCGGTAAAGGAAATGCGCCCGTCCGCTTGCAGGATCCGCAGGATGTTGCGGTCGATCTTGTCCAGCTCACGTTTGGTCTGAGTGTTGGTCCGCATAGGGGATGCGCCTCCGTGAAAAGGGTTTTTGCCGAGAATTGTCGCCAAATATAGGCACTTATATAGTGAAAAGCACTGGCTAATCTTTTTTAAACTGCCCACATCTTCGGTCTGCACAATAAACGTCAGCGGTAAGCCGCGATGAGGGATATGAAAATGCGCGTTCTGGTCTTGGGTAGCGGCGTCATCGGTACCGCCAGTGCCTATTATCTGGCACGGGCCGGCTTTGAGGTGACGGTGGTTGACCGTCAGCCAGCGGCGGCCATGGAAACCAGTTTCGCCAACGCCGGGCAGGTTTCGCCGGGTTATGCCTCGCCGTGGGCCGCGCCGGGCGTGCCGCTCAAAGCCATCAAGTGGCTGTTGCAGCGTCACGCGCCATTGGCGATCAAGGCCACCGCCGACATCGACCAATACCTGTGGATGGCGCAAATGCTGCGCAACTGCACCGCCAGCCGTTACGCGGTGAACAAGGAGCGCATGGTGCGCCTGTCCGAATACAGCCGTGACTGCCTCGACGAGTTGCGCGCCGAAACCGGCATTGCCTACGAAGGCCGCAGCCTCGGTACTACCCAACTGTTCCGCACCCAGGCGCAGCTCGATGGCGCCGCCAAAGACATCGCCGTGCTGAAAGAGTCCGGCGTGCCGTTCGAACTGCTCGACCGCGCCGGCATTGCCCGGGTCGAACCGGCCCTGGCCAGTGTCACCGACATTCTCGCCGGTGCCTTGCGTCTGCCGAACGACCAGACCGGCGACTGCCAGATCTTCACCACCCGCCTGGCCGAAATGGCCACGAAGCTGGGTGTGGAATTCCGTTTCGGCCAGGACATCCAGCGCCTCGACTTCGCCGGTGATCGCATCAACGGCGTGTGGATCGACGGCAAGCTGGAAACCGCCGATCGCTACGTGCTGGCTCTTGGCAGCTACTCGCCGCAACTGCTCAAGCCGTTGGGCATCCGGGCTCCGGTGTATCCGCTCAAGGGTTACTCGCTGACCGTGCCGATCATCAACCCGGCGATGGCCCCGACGTCGACCATTCTCGACGAGACCTATAAGGTCGCGATCACCCGTTTCGACAACCGCATCCGCGTCGGCGGCATGGCGGAAATCGCCGGTTTTGACCTGTCGTTGAACCCACGTCGGCGCGAAACCCTGGAGATGATCGTCAACGACCTTTATCCTCAGGGCGGCGATCTGGCCCAGGCGAGTTTCTGGACCGGCCTGCGTCCGACCACTCCGGACGGCACGCCGATTGTCGGTGCCACACCGTTCAAAAACCTGTTCTTGAATACGGGCCACGGCACGCTCGGCTGGACCATGGCCTGTGGTTCCGGTCGTTTGCTGGCTGACCTGATGGCGAAGAGAACGCCGCAGATCAGCGCTGAAGGCCTCGATATTTCCCGTTATGGCAACAAACTCAAGGAGTCCGCAAAACATGTCAATCCAGCGCCAGCTCACCAATGAACGCATGAGCCAGATCGTCGTCCACAACAGCACTGTTTATCTGGCAGGGCAGGTCGGCGATGACATGAGCGCCGGGATTGAACAGCAGACCCGTGAAACCCTCGCCAACATCGAGCGTTTGCTGGATCTGGCCGGGACCGACAAGAACCGCCTGCTGTCGGTAACGATTTACCTGAAAGACATCGACGCGCATTTCGCAGGCATGAATTCGGTGTGGGACCAGTGGCTGCCAAAAGGCGTCGCTCCGGCCCGCGCGACGGTCGAATCGAAGCTGTGCGAACCGCAAATCCTGGTCGAGCTGTCGGTTGTTGCCGCACTGCCATAACGCTGTACCGTAAAGCCAAGCCAGAAAGATCCCTCTCCCGGTGCTGTTGGCGGTTCACGCTGTCAGCCAGCGCCGGTTTTTTTTCAATGACCGACTAGAAGTCTGCCGCCATGCGTCCAGCCCGTGCCCTGATCGACCTTCAAGCCCTGCGCAACAACTACCGGATCGCCCGCGAAGTCACCGGGGCCAAGGCCCTTGCGGTGATCAAGGCCGATGCCTACGGCCATGGCGCGGTACGCTGCGCCCAGGCGCTGGAAGCCGAGGCGGACGGGTTTGCCGTGGCGTGCATCGAAGAAGCGCTGGAACTGCGCGCCGCCGGCATTCGTGCGCCAGTTTTGCTGCTGGAAGGTTTTTTCGAAGCCGATGAGCTGTCGTTGATCGTCGAGCATGACTTCTGGTGCGTGGTGCATTCGCTGTGGCAGCTCGAGGCCATCGAAAAAGCCGCGCTGAGCAAACCGATCACCGTCTGGCTCAAGCTCGACTCGGGCATGCATCGGGTTGGCCTGCATCCGGCGGATTACCAGGCGGCCTATCAACGGCTGCTGGCCAGCGGCAAAGTGGCGAAGATCGTGCTGATGAGTCACTTCGCCCGCGCCGATGAGCTGCACTGCCAGGCTAGCGCCGAACAGGTTGCGGTGTTCGAGGCGGCGCGTCAGGGGTTGTCGGCTGAAATCAGCCTGCGTAATTCGCCGGCGGTGCTCGGTTGGCCGCAGATTCCGAGCGATTGGGTGCGCCCGGGCATCATGCTCTATGGCGCGACACCGTTTGAAGAGGCCAATGCCGTGGCGTCTCGCCTGCAACCGGTGATGACCCTGGAATCGAAAGTGATTTGCGTGCGTGAACTGCCGGCCGGCGAGCCGATTGGTTACGGCGCGAAATTTGTCACCCCCAAACCGATGCGCGTGGGCGTGGTGGCGATGGGTTATGCCGACGGCTATCCACGTCAGGCACCGACCGGTACGCCGGTGCTGGTGGCCGGGCAGCGCAGTCAGTTACTGGGGCGGGTGTCGATGGATATGCTCTGTGTCGACCTGACCGACGTGCCGCAAGCCGGCCTTGGTTCGCCCGTCGAGTTGTGGGGCAAAAATATCCTCGCCAGTGACGTTGCGACGGCTGCGGGCACGATTCCTTACCAGATATTCTGCAACCTGCGTCGGGTGCCGCTGCTCTATTCCGGGGCCTGACGAAAAACGTTCCCGACCGAAAGTCGCTTCGCCAAACAGGATTCAGGCCCAAGTGTTGTAAATACTGAACGCTGTCGCCATGATAACGCTCAATATTCCTGCAACCTGAATCCCTGGAGGCTCCAGCATTGGACGTCGGTGAACGACTGCAATCGATCCGTAAGCTCAAAGGTCTTTCCCAGCGTGAGCTCGCCAAACGCGCGGGTGTAACCAACAGCACCATTTCGATGATCGAGAAGAACAGCGTCAGCCCCTCGATCAGTTCGCTGAGGAAGGTGTTGGGCGGGATTCCCATGTCCATGGTCGAGTTCTTTTCCGAAGAAATCCTGCAGGAAAAACCGACTCAGATCGTCTACAAAGCCCACGAACTGATCGATATTTCCGATGGGGCAGTGACCATGAAACTGGTCGGTCGGGCTCACCCGAGCCGGGCTATCGCGTTTCTCAACGAAATCTACCCGCCAGGCGCCGATACCGGTGATGAGATGCTCACCCATGAGGGCGAGGAAACCGGGATTCTGGTGGAAGGGCGGCTGGAACTGGTGGTCGGGCTCGAAACATTTGTGCTCGAAGCCGGCGACAGCTACTACTTTGAAAGTACCAAGCCGCACCGTTTCCGTAATCCGTTCGATGCTCCGGCGCGACTAATCAGCGCAGCTACCCCAGCGAATTTCTAAGAGAAGAGGCGTCCTGCCCGGATTGTGGAGACGCCCATGCTGTATTCCCATCCCACGACAAGACCCCTTCGACTTTGGGGTTGTTTCAGTGTGGCGGGCTTACCGCTATACTTGCGCCCGCCTGCGAACCGTGGCCGTGGGCGTGACTAGCCACCATTGAGGGTGAACGCGTGAATCTAATTATGAAAATGCTGGCCGTACCAGCAACCGTATTGGCCCTTTGGGCAGTCAGCGCACAAGCAGCGACCAACGACGATATTGCTAAACGTCTTGAGCCAGTCGGCCAGGTTTGTGTGCAAGGCAAAGAGTGCAAGGGGATGGAAGTCGCAGCATCTGCTGGCGGCGGTGGTGGTGCCAAGACCCCTGACGAAGTGATTGCGAAACATTGCAACGCTTGCCACGGTACCGGCCTGTTGGGCGCGCCGAAAGTTGGTGATGCTGCAGCCTGGGGCGAGCGCGCGAAGAAAGAAGGCGGCCTTGATGGCTTGCTGGCGAAAGCAATCTCCGGCGTGAACGCTATGCCGCCAAAAGGCACCTGCGCCGATTGCGCCGATGCTGAGCTCAAGGGCGCCATCCAGAAGATGTCTGGCCTGAAATAAGCCTTCATTTTCAGCGAAAAGCCGCTTACGAGCGGCTTTTTTGTGCGTGCGATTTACCCCTGAGGCTATGCTTTGCAGCAAAGACCCGGCAAGCTCGGTCCAACCCCAATTCATGGAACGGGCGGGAGGATCAGATGGTGCAGTTGTGTTCTATCGAACAGGCGGTCGATGACGTACTGGCACGGTTGCCAGCGCATATTCACATGGGCTTGCCGCTGGGGCTGGGCAAGCCCAATCACTTCGTCAACGCGCTGTATCAACGGATCGCGCAACTGCCCGAGCGGCAGCTGACGATTTACACCGCCCTGTGTCTCGGACGCCCGCCATTGGGCGATGGCTTGCAAAAGCGCTTCCTTGAACCCTTCATCGAGCGGGTGTTCGGCGATTATCCGGAGCTGGGCTTCCTCGCCGACCTGCGTCGCGACAGCCTGCCGGCCAACATTCACGTCAATCAATTCTTCCTGCAGCCAGGCAGCCTGCTTGACAGCGCATCGGCCCAGCAGGATTACGTCAGTAGCAACTACAGCCACGCCGCCCGGGACATCAATGCCGCCGGCTTGAACCTGGTCGCACAACTGGTCGCCAGCCACAGCGAGCATCCCGATCGCCTGAGCCTGAGCTGCAACCCGGACATCACCCTCGACTTGTTTCCGATGATCGCCAAGCGTCGGGCGGCGGGGGAGACGATCCTGATGGTGGGGCAGGTACACAACGATTTGCCGTACATGCCCGGCGATGCGGAAATCGGCATCGACACCTTCGACCTGCTGATCGACGCGAAAGACAACACCACGCTGTTTTCCACGCCGAATATGCCGGTGGGTTTCCAGGATCATTTCATCGGGCTGCACGCCAGCACGCTGGTGCGCGACGGCGGCACCTTGCAAATCGGCATCGGTTCCATGGGCGATGCCCTGACGGCAGCGTTGCTGGCGCGGCAGGCTGACAGTGACGGTTACAAGGCGTTACTGGCGGATCTGAATCTCAGCCAATGGGCGCAGTTGATAGAGCGCGAAGGGGGTATCGAACCTTTCGCCAAGGGCCTGTACGGTTGCAGCGAAATGTTCGTCAACGGCTTGCTGGTGTTGGCGGATGCCGGGATTGTGCGGCGCAAGGTCTACCCGGATGTACCAACCCAGCAGCAAGCGAATTCCGGCACGCTGGACGAGGCCGCGCAGACTGACGGCATCTCGGTGCACGGCGGGTTTTTCCTCGGGCCGCGCAGTTTCTATGAGCGCTTGCGCGAGTTGCCGCAGAGTAAGCGGCTCGAATTCAACATGACCCGCATCAGCTACATCAACGAGCTCTACGGTCAGGAAGAGCTCAAACGCTTGCAGCGCCTCGATGCGCGCTTCATCAACACGGTCTTCACCATGACCCTGCTCGGCGCGGGCGTGGCCGATCAACTTGAAGACGGGCGGGTACTGAGCGGTGTCGGTGGGCAATACAACTTCGTCGCCCAGGGCCATGCGCTGCAAGGCGCGCGTTCGATCCTGCTGCTGCGCAGTTGGCGCGAGTCGGGCGGTGAAGTCAGTTCGAATATCGTCTGGGAATACGGCCACTGCACGATCCCACGACATCTGCGGGACATCGTCGTCACCGAATACGGCATCGCCGATTTGCGGGGCAAGACCGATGCGGCGGTGATCGAGGCGTTGCTCAACATCAGCGACTCACGCTTCCAGCCGGGGCTGATCGAGCAGGCGCAGAACGTTGGCAAATTGCCGAAGCATTTCCGCCTCGATCCGCGGTTTGCCGACAACAGCCCACAGCGGTTGCAGGCCATTCAGGCTCGGCATTCGAATCTGTTTCCGGAGTATCCGCTGGGTTGCGATTTCACTGCTGAGGAACGGGATTTATTGCGGGCGCTGAACTGGTTGAAGAGCAAGTTCAAGCTCACGGAGATTCTGGAATTGGGCAAGGCTGCGCTGGATGCGCCAGCGCCTTCGGAATTTGCGGTGCATCTGGAGCGGATGCAGCTGACGAAACCGGAAGGGCTGAAAGAGGATTTGTTTCAGCGGTTATTGCTCACCGGCCTCAAAGCCACCGCACAATAACAGCCAACACAAAACAACTGTGGGAGCCAGCCTGCTGGCGATGGCGTCGTGTCAGTCAAAACCTTCATGACTGACAGACGGCCATCGCCAGCAGGCTGGCTCCCACAGGGGAAATGCGGTGCGGCTTTTTATTCGATGAAGGTTACAACGCCATCCTTCAGCGACTGCACCCGCGCCAACGATTCAACGCGATAACCCTGAGCATCCAGTTCCGCCCGCCCGCCCTGGAACGATTTCTCGATCACAATACCCAAGCCGGCCACGGTCGCGCCGGCCTGTTTGATGATCGAGATCAGCGCTTGCGACGCCTTACCGTTGGCCAAAAAGTCGTCGATGATCAGCACGCGGTCGCTGCTGGTCAGGTGGCGCGGGGAGATCGCCACGGTGCTTTCGGTCTGCTTGGTGAACGAGTAAACGGTCGCCGACAGCAGGTTTTCGGTCAAGGTCAGGGACTGATGCTTGCGCGCAAAAATCACCGGTACGCCAAGGTTCAGACCGGTCATGATTGCCGGCGCGATGCCCGAGGCTTCGATGGTGACGATCTTGGTGATGCCCGAATCCTTGAACAGCGTGGCGAATTCGTCGCCGATCAGCTTCATCAGGGCCGGGTCGATCTGGTGGTTCAGAAAGGCGTCGACTTTCAGAACCTGGTCGGAAAGCACGATGCCTTCGTCGCGAATTTTCTTGTGCAGTGCTTCCATGAAGCTTTCCTCTACTGACGCCATGTGCGCCTGGCGTGTAAAAAGTGTGCGGTTAAAAAGTGCTCAATTCTAGCGCTTTAACATCGCGCGTATATCCGCCAATGCGGTATTACCGCGGACGGCTTTGACTTCAACAGGGGTGTCGTCATTGCCTTCCCAGGCCAGGTCGTCCGGCGGCAGTTCATCGAGGAAGCGGCTGGGCGCGCAGTCGATGATCTCGCCGTATTGCTTACGCTTGGCGGCGAAGGTGAACGCCAACGTCTGACGCGCTCGGGTAATCCCGACGTAGGCCAGGCGACGTTCCTCTTCAATGGTGTCGGCTTCGATGCTGGAGCGGTGCGGGAGAATTTCCTCTTCCATGCCCATGATGAACACGTAGGGGAATTCCAGACCCTTGGAGGCGTGCAAGGTCATCATCTGCACGCCTTCGGCGCCGTCTTCCTCTTCCTGCTGACGCTCCAGCATGTCGCGCAGGACGAGTTTGCCGATGGCGTCTTCGACGGTCATCTCGCCTTCTTCGTCTTTTTCCAGCGTGTTTTTCAGCGCCTCGATGAGGAACCAGACGTTACCCATGCGGTAATCGGCGGCCTTGTCGCTGGAGCTGTTGGTGCGCAGCCAGTTCTCGTAGTCGATGTCCATGACCATGCTGCGCAGGGCCGAGATCGGGTCTTCGCCGGCGCACTGCTCGCGGACCTTGTCCATGAAGCGCTTGAAGCGTGACAGGCGATCGGTGAAGCGCGTGTCCAGATGCTCGCCCAAACCGATTTCGTCGGTGGCGGCGTACATTGAGATTTTTCGCTCGGTGGCGTAGTTGCCCAGCTTCTCCAGCGTGGTCGAACCGATCTCCCGGCGTGGGACGTTGATCACCCGCAGGAAGGCGTTGTCGTCGTCCGGGTTCACGATCAGGCGGAAGTAGGCCATCAGGTCTTTCACTTCCTGACGTCCGAAAAAGCTGTTGCCGCCGGACAGGCGATAAGGAATCTGGTGGTGCTGCAGCTTCAGCTCGATCAGCTTGGCCTGGTAGTTGCCGCGATACAGGATCGCAAAATCGCTGTATGGCCGATCCGTGCGCAGGTGCAGGGTCAGCAGTTCCACGGCCACACGCTCGGCTTCGGCGTCTTCGTTGCGGCAACGGATCACACGGATTTCGTCGCCGTGGCCCATCTCACTCCACAGCTGTTTTTCGAACTCGTGCGGGTTGTTGGAGATCAGCACGTTGGCGCAGCGCAGGATGCGGCTGGTGGAGCGGTAGTTTTGCTCGAGCATGACCACTTTCAGGGACGGATAGTCGTCCTTGAGCAGCATCAGGTTTTCCGGGCGGGCGCCGCGCCAGGCGTAAATCGACTGGTCGTCGTCGCCCACCACGGTGAACTGGTTGCGTTTACCGATCAGCAGTTTCACCAGCAAATACTGGCTGGCGTTGGTGTCCTGGTATTCGTCCACCAGCAGGTAGCGGACCTTGTTCTGCCATTTTTCCAGGATATCGTCGTGTTCCTGGAACAGTTTTACCGGCAGCAGGATCAGGTCGTCGAAGTCCACTGCGTTGAACGCCTTGAGCGTGCGCTGATAGTGGGTGTAGACGATGGCGGCGGTCTGTTCCTTGGGATTGCGTGCGTTTTCCAGGGCTTCGGGCGGCAGGATCAGGTCGTTTTTCCACGAGCCGATCATGTTCTTGATCTCGTCGACGCCGTCGTCGCCCGAGTATTCCTTCTGCATGATGTCGGTCATCAGGGCTTTGACGTCGGTCTCGTCGAAGATCGAGAAGCCCGGTTTATAGCCCAGCCGCACGTGTTCCTTGCGGATGATGTTCAGGCCCAGGTTATGGAAGGTGCAGACCGTCAGGCCGCGGCCTTCACCGCCCTTGAGCAGGGTACCGACCCGCTCCTTCATCTCGCGCGCGGCCTTGTTGGTAAAGGTCATGGCGACAATGTATTGGGCGCGGATGCCACAGCTCTGGATCAAATGCGCAATTTTGCGGGTGATCACGCTGGTCTTGCCGGAGCCTGCGCCGGCGAGCACCAAAAGAGGGCCGCCGACGTAGCTCACGGCTTCTTGCTGCCGGGGATTGAGTCGGGACATACGAAATCAGGGAGTCATTAGCGAAATGGGCCGGCATTTTAACAGGCTCAGCGAATTGTGCTGCTCTCTCCGACTTGTGACGCAACACGCTATCTCTATTTGCCGGTTTTGCTACTTTCACGCAGGATGCGCAGTGAATTTGCGTCTAATGTTCGTATTCAAGACGCAAAAGCTGTGTTTGATAACCGATGTCATTTTGTCATTGGTTATCTGCGCGGCATAATGCCCGCCGCCTACATCTTTGCAGAGTCTAGGGAGCTAGCTTGTCTACGCCTGTCGAACCCTTGCGTTTGCTGCTACTGGCCGAAGAGCCGGCGTGGGCAGCGTTGTTGCGCGAGTGTCTGGCTCCGATGGGGAGTTCGGCTGTGCTGCTCAGCGCGCCGAGCTGGGAGTCGGTCAGCAACCTGTTCGATGACAACCGCAGCGCGGTGTTATTGACGATTCCTGCTCTGCAGCCGGCCCCCGGCCGTTGCAACCTGCCGACGGTGTTGCTGCTCGAACACGAGCCGCTGGCGCCGCCCGATGGTGTGAGCGACTGGCTGGTGCGCAATCTGCTGGATCCCGGCATGTTGCGCCGCTGCCTGCGCCATGTGCGTGAACGCGGCGTGCTGGAAAACACGTTGCAGCGCCTGGCCGAGCAGGATCCGTTGACCGGTATCGCCAACCGTCAGGGTTTCCAGACCTTGCTGGCGGCGCGCCTGGCCGACAACGAAGGCCGCGGCCTGGCCCTTGGTCACCTCGACCTCGACAACTTTCGACACGCCAACGACGCCCTCGGCCATCAGGCTGGCGATCGGTTGATCCTGCAAGTGGTCTCGCGGCTGAAAAGCCAACTGGAGGCCAGCGATCAACTGGCACGGCTGGGCAGCGATGAATTCGCCCTGTTGATCGATACTCGCCGCGCCCCTCAGCGCGCCGAATGGATGGCCGAACGCATTACCGAAGCCCTGTCCGAACCCTATTGGGTCGATGGCGAAAGCCTGTTGATCGGTTCCAGCCTCGGCATCGCTCACGCACGAGCGCAGGCCGGCGCCGACCCGTTGATGTGGCACGCGCACATCGCCATGCAGCAAGCCAAGAGCACTCAGGGCTGCACCTTTCACATTTTCAACGAACGGATCAATCGCAATGCCCGCAGCATCGCCGACCTCGAAAGCGAACTGCGCCGGGCCTTGCGCCGCGATGAGCTGGAGTTGCATTACCAGCCTCGCCTGAACCTAGAGGACGGTCAAATCGTCGGCCTCGAAGCGTTGGTGCGCTGGCGTCATGGCGAACGCGGCTTGCTGCCCCCCAGCGAATTCGTGCCGCTGGCCGAGCAAAGTGGTTTGATTGTGCCGCTGGGTTACTGGGTGATTTCCCGGGCCTTGCGGGACATGCAGGCATTGCGCGAACGAGGTCTGCCTGCGCTGCATATGGCGATCAACCTGTCGTTCCGGCAGTTTCAGGACAGCCAATTACTGTCGACCCTGAGCCGGCTGATTGCCGAGCGTGGCGTCGAGGCGCAATGGCTGGAATTCGAACTGACCGAAACCGCGGTGATGCGTCGTAGCGACCTGGTCAAGCAGACCATGGACGCCCTCGGGCGTTTGGGCGTGCGCTTCTCGCTGGACGATTTCGGTACCGGGTTCTCTTCGTTCGTGCACCTCAACAGCCTGCCGATTGCCTTGTTGAAGGTCGACAAGAGCTTTGTCGGCGAAATGGAAGAGCGCGAAGAGAATCGCAAACTGGTGCACGCGATGATCAACCTGGCACACAACCTCAACCTCGAAGTGGTCGCCGAAGGCGTGGAAACACCAGAGCAGCTGGATTTGTTGCGCGGCTTTGGTTGCGATCAGGTACAGGGGTATCTGATCAGCAAGCCGTTGCCGTTAGCGGAATTGGTGGAGTATTTGACCTTGGGTTCCAGTCAGCAGGTTGTGCTCGCTTAACGACGTACCGTAGGAGCGAGGCTTGCCCGCGAATGGCATCACGCGGTGTCTCTGATACACCGCGTGATGCCATTCGCGGGCAAGCCTCGCTCCTACAGGGATCTCAATCTGGCTGCGCGACCTGGAAATTCTGCTCTGACGCCGGCTCGCGTCTGATCATCCGTTTCATCTTCCACTCAAACGCCAGCGTCAGGCTCACCGCCGCACACGCCAGCCCCAGCGCCAGACCCCACCAGACCCCCGTTGGCCCCCAATTCAAATGGAAGGCCATCCACCAGGCGGCCGGTGCGCCAATCAGCCAATAGCAACCCAAACCCACCAGGAACGTGGTCTTGGCATCCTTGAGCCCGCGGATGCAGCCCATGGCGATGGTTTGCGTGCCGTCAAACAGCTCGAACCATGCCGCCACCGCCAACAGGCTCACGGCCAGGTTGATGACTTCGCGGAACGCCGGGTCGTTGTGGTCCAGGAACAAGCCGATCAATTGATGCGGCAGCAGCCAGAAGACCATGGCAAAACCCAGCATTGCCGCCGCACCAAAGGCGATCCCGACCCGTCCGGCCAGCCGCGCATCAAGCAATTGCCCGGCACCGTAATGTTGGCCGATGCGCATGGTGATCGCGTAGGAAAGCCCCGCCGGAACCATGAACGCCACCGAGACGATTTGCAGGGCGATCTGGTGCGCCGCCAGTTGCGTACTGCCCATGGTGCCCATGCACAGCGCGGCGAAGGCAAACAGGCCGACTTCCACCGCGTAGGTGCCGCCAATCGGCAGGCCCAGGCGCCATAGTTCCTTCAAGTACTGACGATTGGGCCGCGACAGCCCCTGGCGTAATGGATACGCGTCGTAAGCCGGATGCCGACGAATATGCAGCGCGAGCGCCAGGGCCATGAGGTTGGCAACGATCGCCGTGACCAGGCCGATGCCCACCAAGCCCATTTTCGGCAGGCCGAACATGCCGGTGATCAACGCATAGTTGAGCAGGAAATTGGCCACAGTGCCGGCAAGGCTGATGACCATCACCGGTGTCGCCCGGCCGATGGCGCTAGTGAAACCGCGCAACGCCATGAAGCTCAGGTAACCGGGCAGGGCGAACGGCAGAATCAACAGAAACTGGCCGGCAGCCTGGACGTTGGTTTCGGTCTGGCCGAACAGCAGCAACACCGGTTTGAGGTTCCACAGCAGCAAACCCGCCACCAGCGCCATCAACCAGGCCAGCCACAACCCGGCCTGGGTCAGCCGCGCCGCGCCGATGATGTCGCCCGCGCCCTGACGGATCGCCACCAGGGTGCCGACGGCGGCGATCACGCCGATGCAGAAGATCGATACGAACGAATACGTCGCCGCGCCCAGACCGCCGCCGGCCAGTGCTTCGGGGCTCAGGCGCGCCATCATCAAAGTGTCGGTGAGGACCATCAACATGTGCGCCAACTGCGAGGCAATCAACGGCCCCGCCAGCCGCAGAATGGCCCAGAGTTCAATACGCGCTGGATGCTGCATGGTCATCACGCTCGATTGTCAGAGATAACAGGAAGCGTCGATTCTCGGCGCTCTGCGGGGTTTGCACAAAGGGATAAAAAGGATGGGTGACATGATTAAAACTCATGCTGTGGAGTTTCTGATAAGTTGATTCCATCGCGCTATAGGAGCTTTCCTGATGTCCCGTCGTCTTCCTCCCTTGTACGCCCTTCGAGCATTCGAAGCGGCGGCGCGGCATAGCTCGTTTACCCGCGCGGCCGAAGAACTGTCGATCACGCAAAGTGCGGTCAGTCGGCACATTCGTACGCTCGAAGAGCATTTCGCCTGTCGGCTGTTTCATCGCAGCGGGCGCAACCTGCAACTGACCGAATCGGCGCGGCTGATCCTGCCCGGCATTCGTGAAGGCTTCACCGCCCTCGAGCGGGCCTGCAATACCTTGCGTGCCGAGGACGACATTCTGCGCATGAAAGCCCCATCGACCCTGACCATGCGCTGGCTGTTGGCGCGGCTCAGCCGTTTTCGGCACCTGCGACCGGGGAACGAGGTGCAATTGACCAGCGCCTGGATGGACATCGACACGGTGGACTTCAACCATGAGCCCTTCGACTGCGCCGTCATCCTCAGCAACGGGCATTTTCCCCCAGACTGGGAGGCGACTTTCCTGTTCCCCGAAGAGCTGATTCCGGTGGGCGCGCCGAATCTTCTGAAGGATCAGCCGTGGGACGTTGCGCGCCTGGCCAGTACCGAGTTGCTGCACCCGACGCCGGACCGCCGCGACTGGCGCAACTGGCTGGAACGCATGGGCCTGACCGATCAAGTCTCGCTCAAGGGTGGGCAGGTATTCGACACGCTGGAGCTGGGCATGATCGCCGCTGCCCGAGGTTACGGCGTGTCCATGGGCGATTTGCTGATGGTGGCGGAGGATGTCGCACAGGGACGTCTGAGTTTGCCGTGGCCGACGGCCGTTGCCAGTGGTGAGAATTATTACCTGGTTTGGCCGAAAACCCGCCCCGGCGGCGAACGTTTGCGTCGCCTCAGCGATTTCCTGCAAGGCGAGGTCCGGGCCATGGAATTACCGGATGTCGAACGTCTGGGCTGAATCGATGGAGCCGCCGCAATGGCGGCCTTGAGCCATATCCCCGTTAATTACTCAAGTATTCAGTGTTGCCGCCGAAAATCTGCTGATGGGACCTTGGTGCAGGTTCCGTGTTTTCCCCACAATCAGAAATTTTGCCGAGTGTGCGATGGGATCAGAATGATCCGGCCACTGGGTCAGGAGCTGTCATGTCTCAACCTCGTGCTCGGATTGCCTCACAGCTGGGTCTTGCGCTTGCCGTGATACTGGCGATTGTCATCAGCGGCAGTACCGTGTTCGCCCTGCGCTCGCTGGACACCGCTAACCTCGCCACCCGCGAAGAGCATCTGGCCAGTGAGGCCCGCTTGCTTGCCGATCAGTTGAGCACCTTTCACGGCACTTTGCGTGAAAGCACCCAGCGCCTGGCCGGCCTGTTCGAGAAACGCTTCAGCGCCGGTTTGAGCGTGCATCCGGATGAGCCGGTGACCGTGGCGGGTGTGCAGACCCCGGGCCTGCATTTGGGCAGTGAAGTGTTGAACAACAACTTCGCGGAAGTCGACGAGTTCAAGCAGATGACTGCAGGCGTCGCGACTGTGTTCGTGCGCAGCGGTGAAGAGTTCATTCGGATCAGCACCAATGTCACCAAACAAGACGGCAGCCGTGCCATTGGCACGCTGCTCGACCACGCAAACCCGGCTTACGCCCGTTTGATGGCGGGGCAGAGTTATGTGGGGCGAGCGTTGCTGTTCGAACGCTTCTACATGTCGCAGTACACCCCCGTACGCGACAGCAGCGGTAAGATCATTGCCGTGCTGTACGTAGGATTCGATTACACCGACGCGCAGAACGCACAGTTCGCCAACCTCAAACGCTTCCGCATCGGCCAGACCGGTTCCCTGGCGTTGTTGGATGAACAAGGCAAATGGCTGGTGCCGATTGCCGGTGTACAGGCGCTGGATCAGGCGGTCCCGAGCATCGTCGGTCTGGCCAAGACACCGGGCAAAGGCGACTTCTGGAACGACAAGTCGCAAGACTTTTACAGTGTTGCCGTGCCGTTCGAAGGCGGGCCGTGGTCGGTGGTGGCGAGCATGCCGAAAAGCGAAATTCGCGCGGTGACCTGGAGCGTCGGTATTCAATTGGCGATCGGCAGTCTGCTGGCGATGTTGCTGGCAGTCGGCTCGGCGGTCTGGTTGCTGCGCAGCAAACTGGCGCCGCTGGGGGATCTGGTGCGTCAGGCCGAAGCCTTGGGTGCTGGTGATTTGAGTGTTCGCCTGAACGTGTCGAGCAATGACGAAATCGGCCAACTTGCCCGCGCCTTCAACCAGATGAGTCAAGCCCTGTCGACCATGGTCGAGCACATCCGTAAGGCCTCGGGAGAGGTCAACAGCCGTGCCCAGGCGTTATCCGGTTTGTCCGGTGGCGCTTATGAAGGGATGGAGCAGCAGTCCGGCGAAATCACCAGCATGGCCGGCGCCGTAGAAGAATTCAGCGCCACCTCGCTGAACATCGCCGACAACATGGGCAACACCCAGCGACTGGCGCAGGAAAACGCACAGCAAACCCAGATCGGTCGTACGTCGATGGACGAAGCGTCCTCGTCCCTGGAGCAAATCGCCGGTGCGCTGAACAGCACCGCGACGGTGATCAATACCTTGGGGCAGCGCTCCCAGGAAATCGGCGGCATTGTCGGGGTGATTACCGCGATCGCCGAGCAAACCAACCTGCTGGCGCTCAACGCCGCCATTGAAGCCGCCCGCGCCGGTGAGCAGGGCCGTGGGTTTGCGGTGGTGGCTGATGAGGTGCGCAACCTGGCCTCACGCACCCGCCAGGCCACAGACGAAATTTCCGGGATGATTCAAAGCATCCAGCAGGAAACCGGCAACGCCATCAGCACCATGGAGCAGGGCAACGTGCTGATGCAGGAAGGCCTGTCGCGCAACGCCAACGTCGCCTCGGCGCTGGCACGGATCGATGAGCAAAGCCGCTCGGCCGGTCAGCAATTCGCCGCCATCACCACCGCGACCCAGGAACAAAGCAGCACCGCGACCTTGCTCAGCAGCAATCTGCAAAGCATCGCTTTGGCAAACAGTGAACAGCGCGAAGTAGTGTCCAACCTGGCTGTGACTGCCAAAGAGCTGGAGAAGCTCGCGGCGGACTTGCGGCATGAGGTTGACCGGTTTCGTTGAGTCGCTGCTCAAATCGCCATCGCGAGCAGGCTCGCTCCCACAGTTGACCTCAGGTGTTCACAAATTCCGTGTTCACCTTAGATCCAATGTGGGAGCGAGCCTGCTCGCGATTGCTATCGACTCAATTCCCGATTTGTGCCAAATCTGCGGATCAATTCCTCTCTAGTCGTCTTCCTTGGCATTTAGCACCAGTGTCTCGATTTTTATGCTTGCTGAAACGTTTCTTCAAGTCTATAAAATTGGCACAACTCCAAGAAAGGCTGCTGCCATGACCCCGCTCAAACTTATCGTTGCCCTCAGCGCACTGTCCGCTGCCTCCCAAGCCATGGCCTGGGACTATGTGTTGCTCGACACCGACAAAGCCGCCCAGAACTGGCAGATCACCAGCCAGCAACTCGGGGTAAAAACCGACAAACCCTTCAGTGTGACCCTGCGCACTTTGCATGGCGGTCGGCAGGAGGGTGTCAGCATCGTCGACATCGATAACGGCACAATGAAACTCTCGGTGGTGCCGACTCGTGGCATGAACGTACTGCAGGCCTCGGTCGGCGATGTGCGCATGGGCTGGGATTCGCCGGTCAAGGAAGTGGTCAATCCATCCTTCATCGAACTCAACGGCCGTGGTGGCCTGGGTTGGCTGGAAGGTTTCAACGAGCTGATCACCCGCTGCGGCTACGAATGGGTCGGCCACCCCGGCATCGACAATGGTGAACTGCTGACCCTGCACGGTCGCGCCGCCAACATCCCCGCGAACAAAGTCACCCTGCACATCGATGAAAAACCGCCGTACGCCATCACCCTGCGCGGCGAGCTAAAAGAACAGGCGTTCAAGAAAGTCGACTTCTCCGTCGCGACCGAACTGGTCACCGAACCCGGCAGCGTAGCGTTCGCCCTCAACGACACCCTGACCAACAATGGCGACTATCCGAAGGAATACCAGGCGCTGTATCACAGCAACTTCGGCACCCCATTCCTGGAACAGGGCGCCCGCTTCGCCGCGCCGGTGAAACAGGTATCTCCGTTCAACGACAAGGCCAAAGGCGACTTGCCGGACTGGCAAACCTACCGCGCACCGACCAAGGACTATGACGAAACGGTTTACAACGTCGTGCCGTATGCCGATGCCAAGGGCGATACGCTGACCGTGTTGCATAACAAGGCCGGCAGCCTGGGGGTTTCGGTTGGCTTCAATACTCAAACACTGCCCGTGTTCTCCCTGTGGAAAAACACCGATACCCAAGGGCAGGGCTATGTCACGGGGCTGGAGCCGGGGACGAGTTTTTCCTACAACCGCCGGTATCAACGGCCACTGAACCTGGTGCCGACGATTGGGCCGAAGGAACAGAAGCAGTTCCGGATTAGCTATGGCTTGCTGGCGGATAAGACGGCTGTCGACAAGGCGTTGAAGCAGGTGAGCGAGATTCAGGGTGGGCGGGAGACTGAGGTGCGGCAGACGCCGTTGGTTGATCTCACCAAGGGGTGACGCCGGCTAGAGTGTTGTCGGCCGATATTGCAGCGCTTCGGCCAAGTGTTCACGGCTGATGCCATCGACTTGCTCAAGGTCCGCCAAGGTGCGAGCAACCTTGAGCAGTCGATGGGCCGCTCGAAGGGACAAGGTCAGCCGTTCACACGCTGTTTCCAGCCAGGTTTCGTCGACTGTGGATAACTTGCAGTGTCTTCGTAGGCCCGGCAAATCGAGGAATGCATTGGCGCAGCCCTGGCGTTTTTGTTGGCGTTCCCGTGCATCGGCCACCAACTCGGCGGCGGTGGCAGTGTCGTCACCGGGTTTTAACGCAGGATTCAGCGCCGTGGCTTCTCGAGCAACCGTCAGGTGCAGATCGATGCGGTCCAGCAGTGGGCCCGACAGTTTGTTGCGGTAACGCTGGACCATGTCCGGTGTACAACTGCATTTACCACTGGGCTCGCCAAGATATCCACAGGGGCACGGGTTCATTGCGGCCACTAATTGAAAGCGGGCCGGAAACCTCACTCGATCCTTGGCGCGGGAAATCACGATGTGGCCGGATTCCAGCGGCTCTCTCAATACCTCCAATACCTTGCGATCAAATTCCGGGAGCTCATCGAGGAACAGCACGCCATGGTGGGCGAGGGTGATTTCGCCGGGTTGCGGTTTCGAGCCACCGCCCACCAGTGCGGGGCCTGAAGCGGAGTGGTGTGGTTGTCGGAAGGGACGCTGTGGCCAATGACTCAGCGGCACACAACTGGCGACCGATTGAATCGCCGCGACTTCCAGTGCTTCGCTCTCGGCCAATGGTGGTAACAGCCCCGGCAAACGACTCGCCAACAACGTTTTCCCCGTCCCCGGCGGACCGCTGAACAAAAGGTTATGAGCACCCGCCGCCGCAATCAGCAAGGCTCGCTTGGCCGCAAGTTGCCCCTGAACTTCGTTCAAGTCTGGATAGGGTTTGCTGGCGTAGAGCAAACCGTTGGAAGCGTAGGGGGCGATGGGCGTGTGGCCATTGAAATGCGCGACCGCCTCCAGCAAATGATCCACCGCAATCACCTTCAACCCCGAAGCCAGGCAGGCCTCCTCGGCATTCGCTCGCGGGACTACCAGCGTGCGCCCGGCCTTGCGTGCCGCCAGCGCAGCGGGTAACACACCCCGAACCGCCCGCACCGCCCCCGACAGCGCCAGCTCTCCCAGGCACTCCACGTCATCCAGCGTCAATGTTGGCACTTGCACACTGGCCGAGAGAATTCCCAAGGCAATCGCCAGATCGAATCGCCCGCCGTCCTTTGGCAGATCGGCCGGGGCGAGATTCAAGGTGATACGCCGCGCCGGAAATTGCAGGCCGGAATTGATGATCGCGCTGCGCACCCGGTCTTTGCTTTCCTTCACCGCCGCCTCGGGCAGCCCGACCATGGTCAGCGACGGCAAACCGTTGGCCAGGTGCACTTCTACGGTGACGGCGGGTGCTTCTACGCCGACCTGGGCGCGGCTGTGGACGATGGAGAGGGACATGGTCGTTCCTTGAGCTGACGAGGACCGCTTCCTGCGGTTTTTTGAAGGGTAGTAGGCGGAGGAAGTTCTGGTGGGGTGGTTTAGGCGACAAACTTTCACTGGATGTTGCAAGTACGAAGCAGGCCAATCGCGAGGCACAAAAAAACCGCCACTCGGGCGGTTTCTTCGGGGGGCCTAATCAGGCTCGTGCACCTGCAAGCAAGCCATCAGGTTCAAGTTCTTTGCCATACGTTGCTGCGACTTTAAAAAAGCGACGCTGACTGGCAGAAACGTTTCCGGCCAAGCGGAGCGCCTCGGCATGATACTCAGCGATCATTAACGGCTTCGCGTTTTGCGTTTTGCGTTTCATAGACACCTCGCGTGCCTGGATGAGTGTTCGAGTCAATCAGCTTAAGAGATGTGCTTACTTGTGAGGCAATGGGAATTGGAGGTTTTTTTTGTAGGACTCAGCTTGGTTTTCAGACCTTCTGAAGGGCGCAGGTAGTCCTTTTCCTAGATTTTTGAAAGGGGAGGCCAAAAGTCAAAACAGCACGTTTGCATTTGTGAATTCAGGTTATACACTCAAGATTAATGCATAACGTTAAGCTTTAAATTATGATCGTTAGCTTTAAGTGTTCTGAGACCGAGTACCTGTTTCGCAGCGGAAGAACCCGTGTGTGGTCAGCCATTTTGAATGTCGCGGAACGAAAGCTGACGATGCTTGATGCCGCAGCTGTGTTGATAGATCTCCGATCACCGCCGGGCAATCGTCTGGAAGCGCTCGAGGGTAGTCGCAAAGGGCAGCACAGCATCCGTATCAACGCCCAATGGCGAATTTGCTTTATCTGGGGTCCTAACGGACCGGAGAATGTCGAAATCGTCGATTATCACTGAGGTGAGTAATGACTAAGAATGGTATGCGCCCGGTTCACCCAGGCGAGATCCTCAAAGAGGAATACTTGGAGCCTTTGAACCTTACGGCTGCAGCCTTGGCCAGAGCGTTGAATGTGTCGACACCTACGGTGAACGACATTGTGCTCCAGCGTCGTGGGGTCAGTGCTGATATGGCTCTCAGGCTTTCTATCTGCCTGGACACCACTCCTGAGTTTTGGCTGAATCTGCAATCGACTTACGATTTGCGCAAGGCTGAGATTGAACGGGGTGCCGCGATCCGGGATCAAGTTGAACGTCTTCCACATTGCGCCTGATCCTCAGACTTGAACGAACCCCACGTTAAAGCGTGGGGTTTTTTTGTTCAGAATGTTTGAAGTATTCGCGAAGCGCGCTTCCACCACGGAGCAATGACTGCACGTCGTGGTTGCTCTCCATCAGGCAGCACGTATGGAACATCCTGCAACCGAATCCACGGCTGGTTATTCCAGTGCAGCAAACTCAATGACATTTCTGGCCAGTTCAGCAGGCTCAGGATCGGGCGTTCAGTTGAGGTGGGTTGCTGGGCGTCTCTGAGCGCTGGGACCACGTCGTGGGTAAGCCATTCGCGCAGGCCTCGGTATTCGGGGCAGTAGTGGTAGATCAGTAACGCGTAGACGCCGGATTCGCTGATGAGCAGTGTGTTTTCGACGGTGCCGTGGATGAGCATATGCAGATTCTGGTGTTGGTCGGGATCGAGTTTGCGTAGCGCTCGTTCGTCGAGGAAGAGGCGGAGCAATCGGCCGAGGTCGCGGGCGCTGAACCAGGGTTGGTTTTCCAGGAGGAGGGCGTGGAGGTGAAGTTTGTGGCGGGTGAAGATGTGTGGGGTCAGATAGTTTTCATCCATGGTGCAGTTCTCGGGGTCGAGTGGAGAAAAACTGCCTCTGATCGTCGCCAAACGAAAAGGGTGGCAGCTGTGCGTGGGTTGGCGAACCGGCGACGCCCGAATTCCGGCAGACCCGAAGGTCTCCCACGCACAGCCGCCATAAATCGAGACGGGAAATTTCCCTGTCCGAATGTGTCGTGCTGCATCGGGGAATCCAGGTCGCCAAACCCAGTGCTGAACATTCAGCATTGAGTGAGCTTAGAAACCGGGGCTTTGCGGCGCAATCGGACGGCGGTGGTTTTCTTGTAGGACGTTGCCGGGATGTTTGCGGGGCTTAAAGATCAAAAGATCGCAGCCTTCGGCAGCTCCTACAGAACACATTGAATGATCGTTCCCACGCAGAGCGTGGGAACGATCAGTTACTCGGCGTCAGCAGGTGGATTGAGCTTCGCTTCCAGCTCCGCCACTTTCGCCTCAAGGCTTTCCAACCGGGCGCGGGTGCGTGCCAGTACGACCATCTGGCTATCAAACTCTTCCCGGCTCACCAGATCCAGCTTGCTGAAGCCGCTCTGCAACAAAGCCTTGAACTGGCTTTCGATTTCGCTTTTTGGCAATGGGGTGTCGCCGCTGAAGAGGCGGGAGGCGGTGCCGCTCAGGGCGTCGAGGAAGTCTTTGGGCGCGAGCATGGGAAATGTCCTGTCAACAATGGCGGGCAGTGTATCACGCAGTGTCTATAGTCAATCTCGGCAGCAGCGATGCACGCTTTTCGCGCAGTCGAGTGGGCAGTCGCGCACTGTTGTTGTGCGTAACGGTTGCGTCAATCGGGCGAAAGGCTCTTCGGTGGCGGCCAAGGTATTGAAATCAATGGGTTTTGGATAGATGGCAAGCTTTCTGCTTAGTCGCTGGTGACCCATGCACTGATGCAGTCGCTGTGACGAATGCAGTGCGCCAAGCGGAACGGGGGAAGTTTCGTGCGGAGTGGTTAGCTGGCGTCGGACGGGCAGGTAAGGCCGAACGATGCGTTACAAAGCCAGGCACTGCGCTTAGACTTGAGTCGGGTTTGTTTTCCTGGGGCAAGTCCACCAATTCGGGAGAGAGTTTTCATGAAGCTAGTCACTGCCATCATCAAGCCGTTCAAACTGGACGACGTGCGCGAGTCGCTGTCCGAGATCGGCGTGCAGGGCATTACCGTTACTGAGGTCAAAGGCTTCGGTCGGCAGAAGGGTCACACCGAGCTGTATCGCGGCGCGGAGTACGTGGTCGATTTTCTGCCCAAGGTGAAGATCGATGTCGCCATTGACGACAAGGATCTGGACCGGGTTATCGAGGCGATAACCAAGGCCGCCAACACCGGCAAGATCGGTGACGGCAAGATCTTCGTGGTCAATCTGGAACAGGCGATTCGCATCCGTACCGGCGAAACCGATACCGACGCAATCTAAGCCGCCACAAACCCAACGCCCCAGGAGAAAACAATATGACTCTGCGTAAAATCGCAGGGCTAGGAGCCCTGTTGTCCCTCGTAATGCCCGGCCTGGCCATGGCGGCAGACGAAGTGGCGGCCCCAGTCCTCAATTCCGGCGATACCGCCTGGATGATGACCTCGACAGCCCTTGTGCTGTTCATGACCATTCCCGGTCTCGCGCTGTTCTACGGCGGCATGGTTCGCTCGAAAAACATTCTTTCCGTGATGATGCAGTGCTTCGCCATTACCGGTCTGATCAGCATTCTGTGGGTCATTTATGGCTACAGCATTGCGTTCGACACCACCGGCATGGAGCAGGGCGTCGTCAACTTCAACTCGTTCTTTGGCGGCATGGGCAAGGCGTTCCTCGCCGGTGTCACGCCTTCGAGCCTGACCGGTCCCGCGGCACTGTTCCCCGAGGCGGTCTTCATCACCTTCCAGATGACTTTCGCCATCATCACCCCGGCGTTGATCGTCGGTGCGTTCGCCGAGCGGATGAAGTTCTCCGCCATGCTGATCTTCATGGGCATCTGGTTCACTCTGGTTTATGCACCGATCGCGCACATGGTCTGGTCCGGTAACGGCGGCCTGATGTGGGACTGGGGCGTTCTCGACTTCGCCGGCGGCACCGTGGTGCACATCAACGCCGGTGTGGCCGGTCTGATTGCCTGCCTGGTGTTGGGCAAGCGTAAAGGTTTCCCGACCACCCCGATGGCTCCGCACAACCTCGGCTACACCCTGATGGGCGCCGCGATGCTGTGGTTCGGCTGGTTCGGCTTCAACGCCGGTTCCGCTGCCGCCGCCAACGGCACTGCCGGCATGGCGATGCTGGTCACCCAGATCGCCACCGCTGCGGCGGCGCTGGGCTGGATGTTTGCCGAGTGGATCACTCACGGCAAACCAAGCGCACTGGGTATCGCTTCGGGTGTGGTGGCCGGTCTGGTTGCAATCACTCCGGCGGCAGGCACCGTGGGCCCGATGGGCGCTCTGGTGATCGGTCTGGCGGCGGGCGTGGTGTGCTTCTTCTGCGCCACCACCCTGAAACGCAAACTCGGTTATGACGATTCCCTGGATGCCTTCGGCGTGCATGGCATCGGCGGTATTCTCGGCGCAATCCTGACGGGTGTGTTCGCGGCACCGGCCCTTGGTGGCTTCGGCACCGTGACCGACATCGGTGCACAAGTCTGGATCCAGTGCAAAGGCGTTGGCTTCACGGTGATCTACACCGCGATCGTCACGTTCATCATCCTCAAGGTCCTGGACGCTGTCATGGGGCTGCGTATCACCGAGGAAGAAGAAGCTGTCGGCATCGATCTGGCGCTTCACAACGAACGCGGCTACAACTTGTAAGCACGCGCATGAAAAATTTGCCCGGCTTGCCGGGCATTTTTTTGTCTGGAATTTGTCAGTGGAGGAAGGGCTGAAAGGTTTTTTCTCACACGTTCAGTCGCGTTTACGACGGGCGATTTTCTACGGCCAATGGCTTACACGATTGAAGGAATATTAGGGCCTTTGTTTTTTTCCAGAGCGCGCTAGAATGCGCCCCGAACGTGCGGAGAACTGTATGTGGCAACAGACTCTGATTACCCTGCGGGCACGGCCCCGGGGCTTTCATCTGGTAACGGACGAATTACTCGCCGGCTTGCCTGAACTCAAGGCGTGTCGGGTCGGTCTGTTGCATTTGTGGCTACAGCATACCTCGGCGTCGTTGACCATCAACGAGAACGCCGATCCGGCGGTACGTCGCGACTTCGAACGATTTTTCAATCGTCTGATCCCACAAGGAACAGACGGCTATGAACATAACGACGAAGGCCTGGACGACCTCCCGGCGCACTTCAAGGCCAGCGTACTTGGCTGTCAGCTCAGTTTGCCGATCTCGGCAGGCCGACTGGCGTTGGGAACCTGGCAAGGTGTTTATCTGGGCGAGCACCGTGATCATGGCGGTGCCCGTAAAGTCCTCGCCACCGTGCACGGTGAAGGGGAATAAAACCGCTGGTTACCAGCGGTGGTTGATTTTTTTCCGGCAGCCGTCGACAGACGGCAAAGCTGGGCTATAACTAATCTGCTTTTCGCAAGTCATGAGGTAGAACATGAGCGACGATGATCTGGAAAACGACGACCTCGAAGTAGGCGACGAAGACGAAACCGAAGAAGGCCTTGAAGCGGCGGCGGAAGACGTCGCTGAAGATGATGGCGGTGATACGCCCGTTCCGACTGCCAAAGGCAAGGTCAAGGCTGCGGTATCGGTCGATGAGCTGCCGAGTGTCGAAGCCAAGAACAAGGAACGCGATGCCCTGGCCAAGGCCATGGAGGAGTTTCTGGCACGGGGCGGCAAGGTGCAGGAAGTGGAGGCCAATGTGGTCGCCGATCCTCCCAAGAAGCCTGATAACAAGTACGGCAGCCGGCCTATCTAAGCGCCTGCTTCTTGCTTGCTGAAAAAGCCCGCCGTCGCTGCGGGCTTTTTCATGGGGAAGGATAAATGGGCCGAAGAGCTTCGCGGGCAAGCCTCGCTCCTACAGGATTAGTGTCGTTCGCAAATATCGCGCACGACGCAAATCCTGTAGGAGCGAGGCTTGCCCGCGAAGGCGATCTCAAAGCCGCTACAAAACTGAATTCCAGCGTGCCAACAACCCCGGCAATTCGTTCAGGCTACGAATCTCGGCATCCGGCGCCTTCTCGGCTTCCCACACCTTGCCCGCCGGGTTAAACCAGATCGCACGCAACCCCGCCTGCTGCGCGCCGGCAATGTCATCGCCGGGATGGTCGCCAATATGCACCGCTGTTTCGGCGGTCGCGCCGCCACGCTGCAATGCCTCATGAAACAGGCGCGCATCGGGTTTGGCAATGCCGATGTCTTCGGCGCACAGGGCAAATTTGAAGTAGTCCGCCAGCCCCAACCGACGCACATCGGCATTGCCATTGGTCACCACGCCAAGCGCATAGTGATTGGCCAGAACCTCCAGGGTCGGTTGCACCTCCGGGAAGATCTCCAGCTGATGCCGCGCATGCAGAAACACCTCAAAACCCTGATCGGCCAGGTCGGATGCTTCGATATGTCCATAACCGGCTTCTTCCAGCGCATGGAACAGGACCCGCCGACGCAGGGCACTGATGCGGTGCTTGAGGTTCGGTTCGCTGCTCAGCACTCGTTCGCGAATTGACCACAGGTGTTCCACCGGTACCGCGCCCAGGTTCGATGCATGCTCGGTCAGCCATTCACGCAATACGACTTCGGCGCTGGCGATCACCGGGGCGGTGTCCCACAGGGTGTCGTCGAGGTCGAAGGTGATCAATTGGATGGTCATGAATCATCGCCTTTAATGCGTTTGGCCCGTGGATGGGCGCTGTCGTAGACCGTCGCCAGGTGCTGGAAGTCCAGGTGGGTGTAGATCTGGGTGGTCTTGATGTCCGAGTGGCCAAGCAGTTCCTGCACCGCCCGCAAGTCCTGAGAGGACTCCAGCAAATGGCTGGCGAAGGAGTGTCGCAACATGTGCGGGTGCAGATTCTGCCCCAGTTCGCGCTCCCCGGCAGCCTTGACCCGTACCTGAATCGCCCGTGGTCCGAGGCGTCGGCCTTGCTGGCTGACAAACACTGCGTCGTCCGCCGGGTTGGTCATTGCCCGCAAAGGCAGCCATAGCTCCAGTGCTTCGCGAGCCTTTTTGCCCACTGGCAACAGTCGAGTCTTGCTGCCCTTGCCGAGCACCTGGACCATGCCGTCAGCCAGATCCAGCTGATCAAGGTTGAGTCCGGTCAATTCAGAAAGCCGCAGGCCGGAGGAATAGAACAGTTCCAGAATCGCCTGATCCCGACGCGCCAGAAAGTCATCCTCTACCGCACCCTCAAGCAGTTGCAGCGCGCGGTCAGTGTCGAGGGTTCTCGGTAGGCGGCGTTCGCCCTTGGGCGGTGCCAGGCCATTGGCCGGGTCGTGATCGCACAAGCCTTCGCGGTTTAGATAGTGATAGAGCCCGCGTACTGCCGAGAGCAGTCGCGCCAGACTGCGGGACGATTGGCCTTGGGCATGCAGCCGAGCGATCAGGCTGCGCAGGCGCTGGATATCCAGCGCGGCCCAACTGCTGATGTTCTGTTTGAGGCACCAGCCCAGCACTTTGTCGAGGTCGCGGCGGTAGGCGTACAGCGTGTGAGGCGACACCTGCCGCTCACTGCGCAGGTGTTCGCAGTAAGCGTCCAGTTGTCGTTCCATGGTCAGCGTACCGAGCGCAGGGAGCTGTTGACCCGTGGCAGCACGCGGCCCATGACTTCGGCGATGTAACTCAAAAACAGCGTGCCCACCGAACTTTTGTAGTGCTGCGGATCGCGACTGGCGATGGCCAGGACGCCGTGGATGCCTTGGTGACTGATGGCGACAACGGCGGTGGAGCCGATCTGCTTGCGCTGTTCTTCGCCGAACAGGAAGTCCAGTTCATGCTCGCGCAGGCTGCCGCTGACGCTTTTGTCTTCCGAGAGCAAGCCGCCGATGGCCGTTTGCGCGTCGGCATGCGTCACCCAGCGACCCACCGGCATCGGGTTGTCGCCCAGCAGGATCAGGCTGACGAAGGGCACCTGGAAGTCTTGCCGCAGGCTGTCTTCAACGCTGATCACCACATCTTCCAGGCTGGTGGCGTCCATCAGCGCGAGAATCAGGCGGCGGGTCTTGTCAAAAAGTCGATCGTTATCCCGGGCCACGTCCATCAAGTGCGAGAGGCGATGACGCAACTCGATGTTGCGGTCGCGCAGAATCGTCATCTGGCGTTCGACCAGCGAAATGGTGTCACCGCGCTGGTGCGGAATGCGCAGCGCCGGGAGCAGTTCTTCGTGCTCGATGAAGAAATCCGGATGAGCCTCCAGGTACGCGGCAATCGCCGCCGCCTCAAGGCTTTCGGAAGGGGATTCGTCGGGCTGTAGGGCGGGAACCTGGGGCTTGTCGGTCATGGATTTCGCTCACTCAAAGACGCACTTGTCCTTCGTATACGCGCACTGCCGGGCCGGTCATCATGACCGGTTGGCCTGGGCCTGCCCATTCAATGGACAGACGCCCGCCGGGCAGGTCGATCAATAGCGGCGAATCCATCCACCCCTGGCTGATCGCGGCCACTGCGGCAGCACAGGCGCCGGTTCCGCATGCCTGGGTTTCCCCGGCCCCGCGTTCCCAGACGCGCAACTGCGCACGGCTCCGGTCGATGACCTGGAGAAAACCGACATTGACCCGCGCCGGGAAGCGCGGGTGATGTTCGATTTTCGGCCCCAGTTCATGCACCGGTGCGTTGTTGATGTCGCTGACCCGCAACACGGCATGGGGGTTGCCCATGGACACCGCGGCCAGTTCGACCGTGGTGCCGTCGACGTCGACTTGATAGCTCAGGGCCTGGTTCGGGGCTTGGAACGGAATCTCGGCCGGGACCAGGCGCGGGGCGCCCATGTTGACGCTGATCTGGCCATCGTTGCGGATGTCCAGTTCGATGATGCCGCTTTTGGTCTCGACGCGAATCAGCCGCTTGGCGGTCAGGCGCTTGTCGAGCACGAAGCGGGCGAAACAGCGCGCACCGTTGCCGCACTGTTCCACTTCGGAGCCGTCGGCGTTGAAGATCCGATAGCGGAAATCCACATCCGGGTTGCTGGGCGCCTCAACGATCAGCAACTGGTCGAAACCGATCCCCGTGTGCCGATCGCCCCAAAGCTTTGCGTGTTTTGGCAGGATGTGCGCGTGCTGGCTGACCAGGTCGAGAACCATGAAGTCATTGCCCAGGCCGTGCATCTTGGTAAAACGCAGCAGCATGGTTTTACTCCGGCAGCAGGCTTTCGCCAGCAAACAACTCGGCTACCGTCTCACGGCGACGCACTTCAAATGCCTGATCACCGTCCACCAACACTTCAGCGGCACGGCCACGGGTGTTGTAGTTGGAACTCATGACAAACCCATAGGCACCGGCCGAATGCACGGCCAACAGATCGCCTTCTTCCAAAGCCAGCTGACGATCCTTGGCCAGGAAGTCGCCGGTTTCGCAGATCGGGCCGACGATGTCGTAGGCGCGAGCGGCGCTGTTGCGCGGGCGCACAGCGGTGACGTCCATCCAGGCTTGATACAGCGCCGGGCGGATCAGGTCGTTCATGGCCGCGTCGACGATGGCGAAGTCTTTGTGTTCGGTGTGCTTGAGGTACTCGACCTGGGTCAGCAGCACGCCGGCGTTGGCGACGATGAAACGGCCCGGCTCGAACACCAGCGCCAGGTCACGACCGTCGAGACGCTCGCGCACGGCTTTGATGTAGTCGGCAGCCAATGGCGGCTCTTCATCACGATAACGCACGCCCAAACCACCACCGAGATCAATGTGGCGCAGGTAGATGCCGCAATCGCCGAGGCGGTCGACCAGGCCCAGCAGGCGGTCGAGGGCATCGATGAACGGTGGCAGAGTGGTCAGTTGTGAGCCGATGTGGCAATCGACGCCGACCACTTCCAGGTTAGGCAGTTGTGCGGCGCGGATGTACACGTCTTCGGCGTCGGCGATGGCGATGCCGAACTTGTTCTCTTTAAGACCGGTGGAGATGTACGGGTGAGTGCCGGCGTCGACGTCCGGGTTCACGCGCAGCGAGATCGGCGCGCGTACGCCCAGCTCGGCGGCGACCACTTGCAGACGTTCCAGCTCATCGGTGGATTCGACATTGAAGCAATGCACGCCGACTTCCAGTGCACGACGCATGTCGTCACGGGTCTTGCCGACACCGGAGAACACGATCTTGTCAGCGCTGCCGCCAGCGGCCAGTACGCGTTCCAGTTCGCCACGGGAAACGATGTCGAAACCGGCGCCCAAACGCGCCAGGACATTCAGTACACCCAGGTTGGAGTTGGCCTTGACCGCAAAGCAGACCAGGTGCGGCATGCCGGCCAGCGCATCGGCGTAAGCCAGGTACTGGGCTTCGATGTGGGCACGGGAGTAGACGTAGGTCGGTGTACCAAAGCGTTCGGCGATGGCGGACAGGGCAACCCCTTCCGCGAACAGCTCACCGTCACGGTAGTTAAAAGCGTCCATGGCGTTCCCTTATTGGTAGACGTCGTGCTTGTGTGCTTTCGACGGAGTCTGCTGCGACGATTTGGCTTGCTCTGCAGGGTCTTGATTTTCATCGGGCAGGTACAGCGGGCCTTTTTGACCACAGGCCGATAATAAGCTGACAAAAGCGACGAGCGAAGCGAGCGCAGCAAGGGAAGAGATCAGGCGCTTCATGGCGAAATCCTTGAAAATGCGTTAATTGCGCCGGAGTATACCGGCCACCCGGCAGCTTGCCTATGCGACGGCGCTCCCGTCCGGCGGGGCTTGGCCTGATGCCGGTAAGTTAGGTGCAGTCCATTGTGGGAGCGGGCTTGCTCGCGAATGCGGTCATTCATTCAATATTGATGTCGACTGACACGGCGCTTTCGCGAGCAAGCCCGCTCCCCACATTAGATTTGGCGCTATCAGGTCTTGCGTCGATATTTCATAACGCTAGCGAGCCCTTGGTGGTTATCCTTTGCAATCACCGGGGCTCGCCCGTATCTTGCGGCGCTTGAGCGTGAGTAGACACTTTTTGAGGTTCCCGCAATGAGTTTGACCGAAGCCCGTTTCCACGATCTGGTCGATGCCACCCAGCAGACGCTGGAGGATATTTTTGACGAGTCTGACCTGGATATCGATCTGGAGAGCTCGGCCGGTGTACTCACCGTCAAGTTCGAAAACGGCAGCGCGCTGATCTTCAGCCGTCAGGAACCGCTGCGTCAGCTGTGGCTGGCGGCCGTGTCCGGCGGCTTCCACTTCGACTACGACGAAGAGAGCAAACGCTGGATGTGCGACAAGAGCGACGAGCAACTGGGCGAAATGCTTGAGCGCATCGTCAAGCAGCAAGCCGACGTCGAACTCGATTTCGAAGGCCTGTGAGATCGTGACCCAGCCGGCCCCCGTTCGTCCGCCTAAACCGCTGTATAGCAACGTTAGCCCGGCCGTGCCTTCGCCGTGCAGCGGCGTGTGTCGGCTGGATGAGCAGAAGGTTTGTCTGGGGTGTTTTCGTCATGTCGAAGACATTCGCGAATGGCGTTCGGCCGACGATGAGCGGCGGCGAGTGATTTGTGCGCAGGCTGCACAACGCAAATCTGCGGTCTGATCACTCTATTGGGTAACGATGCTGACCTGTGGCGAGGGGGCTTGCCCCCGTTGGGTCGCGAAGCGGCCCCAAAAAGCTCACGACTGCTGCGCAGCCGAACGGGGGCAAGCCCCCTCGCCACAGGGTTTCCCGATAAGCCGGAAGGGGCGGTGTTGGGCCTCACTTGTATATTTATTGAGCTGTGATAGTGTCCAGAGACGCCTCAACCCATCGAGGCTCGTGAAAACCCCGCCTTTTTCTGGCGGGGTTTTGCTTTTTTCGTGCAGAAGAAAGGAGTCTGCCCTGATCATGACCGCACCTTCCATCACCCTTACCCGTCTGGACGTACAACGTCTGGAGCGCCTGATCGACAGCCTGGATGACACGCTGCCGGGCGTTATCGCGTTGCAAACCGAACTGGATCGCGCCGATACCCTGGTCGGTCACGAGGAAGTGCCCGCCGATGTCGTGACCATGAATTCACGTGTGCATTGCCGTGAAGAGAGCAGCGGCAAGGACTATCACCTGACCCTGGTTTACCCCAAGGATGCCAACGCCGACGAAGGCCGGATTTCCATTCTGGCGCCGGTGGGCAGTGCTTTGCTGGGCCTGAAAGTCGGCCAGCACATCGACTGGCCGGCTCCGGGCGGCAAGACGCTGAAACTGACCCTGCTAGAAGTGGAATCGCAGCCGGCCGAGGGCGGCCACTTTCCGGAATAAACCCCTCAGACCTGCTCGAGCGCCTCGTTCAGTGCGCGCTCCAGGTCGGCCTTGTAGCGCAGATACAGATGGCTTGAACCCTGACCATCACCGAGCAGGCCCGACAGGTCCAGGTCGGTGATGTAGCAGCGATAGCGTTCAGTCTCGCGGCGCTGCTCGACGATTTCCCGGGCGACTACGCTGAACAGTTCGTCGCCATGTTCCAGCTCTGAAAACTCCCGCTGATTGCAATACAGAGTGACCTGCACCTGCCCTGGTGCGGCTTTGCCGACGATCGCCTGCACGTCGTAGAACGGTTTGTTGACAGGGGTTTGCGGTGCCGGCCGGGCTTCGACCCGACGCGCCCGCGCGGAGCCTGAAGGCAACAACTGGTAATACAAAGTCTCCAGGCTCAGCGGCTGGGCGGCGTCCATCGGCAGCAAGGCATCGCGCCGGTACTGGATCGATTGCAGAAAGCGTTGCAGCGGCACCAGCAGGCTTTGTTCGTCGTGATAAGGCAAACGCTGCTGCCACAAGGCATTGAATTCATCCAGCACATATACATCGGCCTGGTGTTCGTTGATCCGGTAGAACACCTGAACGCAGTCGGGTTGCCCCATGGGCAGGATCAGCGCCAGGTCGTGGTCTTCCAATGCCATCGGGTCCAGATGAAACGGGCTGTAGCTCGCCAGTTCTTCGCCGAGGTAGTCGAACAGCGCCGGCAGGGTGGCGAGGGCGACGTGATTGACCTGGCCTGGCACCAGCTCCAGCACGTGGTAGTGCTGCTGGACCTGAATCAGGTAACGATGATTGAGTTTGCTCAGCAGCAGGTTCTGCGCGGTGTCGAGGATTTCTTCGACCCGCCGGGCAATGAATTGTGCGCGGTTGTGACAGAAGCAACGCACCCGCAGCTTGGGCTGTAGAGGCCCGTCCGGCAGGTTGTTGAGGTAATCGCGCAGGCAGTCGAGCAGGGCGTGGGGGCCGTCAAAGCGGCTGACCAGCACCTCGTTCCAGCTATTGAGCGTGACCTGATCCAGGGTCAGCACCAGGTTTTCCCGCACGCCGGCGTAGCTCAGGGAATCGGTGCGTTCGGTGGTCATCAAGATGTTCAGGTCGCGATGGTGCTTGAGCGGGTCGATGCCGACGTTCACCAGAATCAACACTTCGCTCGGCACACTGGCGCGCAGCAAAGGCTCTTCGGCGACAGTGGTCAGGGGCAGGGCGATGCTCTGTTGCAGGCTGCCGAGCAGGTTGAACAGTTCGAATTCGCTCAGGTCGCTGGTGCCAGGGTGCAGGGCCAGGCGGGTGCTGCTGTCGATCACGCCGTTGCGGTGGCACCAAGTGAGCAGTTCCAGTAACTGACGGCTGCGCTTGATCGGCGCGAAATGCTCCCACTCGTGGGCGGTCAGGCTGCCGTTGTACAACCCCCATTGGGTTTGCCCCGGTTCTTTCTTGTTGGGTGCCTGCACCAGCGTCAAGGTGTCTTCGGCCAGATCAGGGGCGATGCCCGGGTTGATGAATTCGACCTTGTCGGCCTTGCGCTCGAAGGCTGCGTACAACCGCCGGCCCAGCACATTGAGGTCGCGCTTGTTGATCAGGCTGACGGTCTGCTCGTTGCGGGCAAACTGCGTCAGGAAGCGGTAGCTGTAATTCAGCTCGCCAACCAGGGCGCGGCGTTCGGCGCTGACCTGGCGGACTTTCCACTGGCTGCGGCTGTCGAGCAATGCGAGCTGACGCTGATCCCACTGCCATTCGTTGGCCAGGCGTTCGAGCAATGAACGCTGCCAACTCTGGGTGCGACCGCTGCTGCCGGTGAGCTTGCGGTTGACCTTCAAGTACAGCGCGCGGCGTACCAGCTCCAGGCGTTCCGGTTCGCCCCGGGCCGTGAGGTATTCCTCGATACGCCGATAAACCACGACGTATGGATCCAGTTCATCGAGGTCCAGTTGATTGGCAAACACCGCCTGCTTGAAGCGCAGGCTCAGGCAGTGGACCTTGGGGTGTTCACTGGCGTAGACCTCGGTCAGCAGCAGTTTGAGCACTGATTTGTACGGTGACTCGATGCCCTTGAACAATTGCCAGAGCCCGGCACCGATGAACTCCCCGGGCGGGATATACGACAGATGCCCCAGGTCCAGAGTCTCGTCGGCACGGATGAAGCGCTTGGATAACAGCGTGTGGGTATAACGGTCGTACGCCGACTCTTCATAAACCGGCACCAGCCACCAAATGGGTGTACGGCCGGCCAGCCAGATCGCGGTGCGGTAGAACTCGTCCAGCAGCAGGTAGTGCTGGGTGGTGCCGCAGTCTTCCGAACTCAGTTGGGTATCGCGCTCGCCGAGCACGAAGCGAGCAGGGTCGATCAGGAAGAAATGTGCCTCGGCACCCTGGCTGGCGGCCCATATTTCAAGCAACTGGCATTTCTTGCGCAGCTCGCTGAGTTCGCTTTCGCTCAAGTCCGGCCCGTGACAGACCCAGACGTCCATATCGCTCTGATCGGCCTGGGCCAGGGTGCCGAGGCTGCCCATCAGGAACAGGCCGTGAATCGGTCGCGGCGGATTGCTGCCGTGGCGCGGCTTGTAGGAAAACGAGCGGGTCAGGCGCTGGGCTTCAGCGAGGGTGTTGGCATCAGGTTCGAAATTCGACAGCCCGGCCGGGGTGCTACCCGAAACGTAACCTGGCAACAGCGGATGATTGACATGGAAAAACAGCGGCAGCAGGGTCAGCACCGTTTGCTGGCGGGTCGACAACCCTTCCATGGCACGGGCCACGCGGCCCTCGTTGAGCTTCAGAAAACGGGCGCGCAGCTGGCTGAGAACCTTGCGGTCGATTCCCTCGTCCAGATCGGGGCGGATTTCATGGGTGCGGGTCATGTCAGCTCAATCCGGCTCGCGGGGCTCGGACGTGGGAGGGCTCAGGGTGAGGGGCAGTTTAGCGCCTCGGCCCCGGGACTTTTAAGCTGATTTTGTATTTCTGGCGTCAGGTTTCTATTGCGCGGCGACAGCGGGCACCAAAGTGTGCCCGCGGAAATCCCGTGACAGAGGTTTCCGTGGGCGATGCAGTGAGGCTCAGGCTGTTTCGCGTACGGACAGAATGGTTAGAACGGTTTGCACATTTTGTGCAGCGTCACGCCCCAGGCTGGTCAGATAACCGCCATCGGGCTGGGTGATCAATTCTTTGTCAAACAGTCTTTGGGCAGCGGCAATGGCTTTCGGGGCAGCGGTCTGATGAATTTTCAAACCTTCCTGGGAACTGTCCAGGTTGAAGAGGGCGAGGATTTCCAGTTCGGCAACCAACTCAGGGGTAAGCGACATAAGGACTCCAGACTTTCTAGGAATTGGACGATAGCGCTCCTAAGGTGATCCCACTCGCGCAGCATGTCCAGTGCTCGTAACAGGGTTTTTCGCCTTGGGGGGCATTCCCCAGTGGGTGGTGCAGGTAGTGGGGGTGGTTTCTGTAGGAGCGAGGCTTGCCCGCGAAGAACGGTGACGCGGTTTTGCAGATAGACCGCGGTGAGGCCTTCGCGGGCAAGCCTCGCTCCTACAGGAGAGGGGTGTTGGCCTATTTCTTTTCCGGCGGCAACTCTGGCAGTGCGCGCAGCGCAGTTTCGTACCATTCGGTATTGAACGCGCGGTCTTCTTCGAGGATCGCGTCGATTTCAACCGCCAGCACGTGGGCCATCAGATTGAGGATTTCCTCGCGCTCATAACCTACCAGGGTCAGCTTGTTGAAGGTCGCCTTGGCCGCTGGCGGGTTATCGCTTTCGATCTGGTTTTCGATGGCTTCGATCAGGGTGTTTTCGGCGAACTCTTCTTCGTCGATCTCGATATCAGTTGGCTCGCTCATGGCAGGCTCCTCAAGTTAAGGCGGCCAGTTTACCTGCATTCAGCGCTGTGATGCTGCTGGCAAGAAATGCCCAGGCGTTCTATAACAACTGGCGCTGCCAACCCCCTGCACGGCCTGGAGGCTATGTAATGCTCAAGCTTTATGGATTCTGCGTCAGCAACTACTACAACATGGTCAAGCTGGCATTGCTGGAGAAGGGATTGCCATTTGAAGAGGTGCCGTTTTACCCGGGCCAGACCCCCGAGACGCTCAACATCAGCCCGCGTGGAAAGGTTCCAGTGCTGGGCGTCGAACAAGGTTTCATCAATGAAACCAGCGTGATTCTCGAGTACCTCGAGCAGAGCCAGAAAGGCACGCCACTGCTGTCCAACGAGCCCTTCGAGCGAGCGCAGGCGCTGGCGTTGGCCAAGGAGATCGAGCTGTACATCGAGTTGCCGGGCCGCGCGTGCTATGCCGAGGCGTTCTTCGGTATGGCCGTGCCGGACGCGATCAAAGAGAAAACCAAGGCCGAGTTGCTGCTGGGCTTTGCTGCCCTGAGCAGACATGGCAAGTTCGCCCCTTACGTGGCGGGCGACAGTATCAGCATTGCGGATTTATATTTTCTGTACAGCGTGCCGATGGCCTGTGCCGTGGCGCAGAAGCTGTTCGATATCGATCTGTTGGCCGTGATGCCGGCGGCCAAGGCGCTGCTGGAGCGTCTGGGGCAGAACCCGCATGTGCAGCGGATCGCAAAGGACAAGGACGCGGCGATGCCAGCGTTCCTGGAGATGATCGCGTCCAAAAAGTAGACGTGTAACGATCTTGAGAATGCTTTCGCGGGCA